>JAKPCK010000146.1 GCA_029553295.1 Deltaproteobacteria bacterium
ACAACTTTGCCACAATAGTAAAGGCAGTGAAGGAAGGGAGAAAGATATACGATAATATAAGAAAATTCATCAAATATCTCTTGACGACAAATTCAGGAGAGATATGGACCCTTTTTCTTGCCCCCATATTTGGTTTACCCATACCACTTTTGCCTATACATATCCTCTGGATTAATCTTGTTACAGACGGTCTTCCTGCCCTTGCCCTTTCTGTTGAGCCTGAAGAGGAGGATGTGATGAATAGACCGCCCAGAGACCCAAAGGAAAGTATATTTGCCCATGGCTTAGGAATCCATGCCATCTGGGTAGGGCTTTTGATGGGAGGCATTGTCCTTCTCACACAGGCCTTCTCCATTAAAACAGGAAACAGTCACTGGCAGACCATGGTATTTACAGTCCTGTGCCTTACACAGCTCGGCCATGTCCTTGCCATAAGGTCTGAAAAGTCCTCTCTTTTTAAAATGGGTCTATTTTCCAATAAATATCTGCTTGGTGCAGTTGTATTAACATTTATCTTGCAAATGGCAACAATTTATATTCCATCTCTGAATCCCATATTCAAAACAGTACCCCTTAACCTTAAAGAACTCATACTGGCCATTGTCTTGTCATCTATCGTATTTTTTGCAGTGGAGATTGAAAAATTTATAAAAAGACGGATGAGATGAAAGTGTTAATTGACGATTTGATTTAAAAAAGTAAACTTAAGACCCTTGCAAATACTGCAAGGGTCTTTTGTCCTGATAAACTTTACTTAATTACACCTTTTTCTATATAGAATTTTAATGCACCCTTGTGGATATATTTAAGGGCATCTGGCGTAAGCTGGCTTACTGCTGATTTCGGTGTTAAGTCCTTTGCACCCTTCCACACAGGTACTATATCTGATGTGTTTGCAAAGATCTCTTTTACAATCTTATACATAATATCTTCGGGAAAATTATCCATTGCCAGAAGCACTGCTGTAATTGCAATGGCATCGATATCTTTATCTACCGAGCTATAGCAACCTTTTTGAAATTTTGTCTTATGGAACACCCCCGGATTTGCTTTAAATATCATGTCTGCCTCTTTACCACCCACAGGAATCAAAACCATCTTAAGCCCTGGGGTAGATGAAAGATCAATGATTGAAGATGTGGGCACTGCCCCGCTCCAGAAGAAGGCATCAATCTTACCATCCTTCATGGCTGCCACAGATTCTGTAGCAGAGAGTTTTTCCCTTTTTATATCCTTATTCCAATCAATGCCCAATGCCTTTAACACATAATCTGCCTGTTCTTCTGTACCGCTATTAGGTGCACCTGTGGATACCCTCTTTCCTTTTAAATCCATAACTGATTTGATGTTTGTCCCTTCCTTTGTAACAATATGGAGTGGCTGTTCATAAAAACCCATAACAATACGAAGGGGCAGCTGTCTTTTGGCAACAAGGGAAAGCTTGCCTTCATTTGCCCATACTACATGATAGTCATAGGCAAAACCCATGCCCGCCCTGCCTGCTACAAGCAATTTCATATTGTCTATTGCTGCTGTTGTTGCCTCAGATGTAGCATCTGTATTAGGGACCTTTTTACTTATTATACCGCCGATGGCACCACCTAACGGATACCAGACACCACCTGTGCCGCCTGTGGCAATGCTGAAGGAAAATTTCTGCTGTGCCCATACATTACCTGCAACCATTAATACACTTCCCATTACAACCATTAATACCAAAACCTTTATAAATCTTTTCATGGTCTACCTCCTTTCTATTTTTTTCTTTAAATGTATTACCACAATGATTGCACCTATTACAAATGGCAAGATACCTTGGGGTGTAAAATCAACGGTGACAAATGACATAATAATGGCACACGCAATAAGTATTGCCCTTTCTACCTGCGAGATCGGGTTTTTCAGATAACCGATAATACCGAGGGATAGATAGAACAAAGACACAGAGCTTGAAAATAGTGCGATTAAAAAACCTTTTAAAGTACTACCTATAATTAACAGGTTTGCCCCTGTCAGGGTTGCTGAAAATTGAAAAGGCACGAGAAATGCAGGTAAAGAATATTTCCATGCCTGCATCATGGCACCAAAGGGATTTCCTCCTGTTACTGCCGCTGCAGCAGATGGGGATAACCCCACAGGGGGTGATACCTCTGATAAAACGGCAAAATAAAATGCAAGTAGATGTGCCACATGCATGGGCACCCCGACCTTTACAAGGGCAGGTGCCACCATAACCACTGTCATGATGTAGGTAGCGGTGATGGGCAGACTCAACCCGATAATCATGGATGCAAAAAGGGCAAGAAAGAGTGCCACGATAGGGATGCCACCGCTTAATGACATGATAAGGCTTGAGATCTTTAAACCAAGGCCTGTAAGGGAAAACATGCCCACTATCATTCCTGCTGCTGCAAGAAGTGCTGCCACAGGTATCATATTCTGGGCACCCTCTATGGTTGCCTTAATGATATTTTTTGGCGTGAGCCATTCACTTCTGTTTTTGCTTAAAAAGCTCGTGGCGATCGTTGCCACTATTGCCCATATAGCTGCCGTCTCCGGGGAACGACCCATTACAAGAAAAATTATGAGCACTGCCAGGGAAACAAGATGATACCAATAGGCCTTCATAACCTCTTTGGGTGTTTTACCCGATGTGTCAGGGGGTGAAAAATTATATTTCTTTGCCTCCAGTTCCACAAGAAATAGTGTACCGAGATAGTATAAAGCTGTAGGGAAGATTACCATTATCACAACATCCCAGAATGACACATTGAGAAACTGCATGATAAGAAATGCAGCAGCACCCATTAGTGGTGGAGAAAGCACAGCACCAATCCCGCCTGCAGAGATTAAACCTGCTGCCATATTCGGTGAATAACCTGCCTTTTTTAAAATAGGCCACATAACTGGAGACACAGACATGGTGGTGGCTACACCACTGCCCTGAGGCCCACCTAATAGTGCCGTAGTAATTACAGCGCCCCGTCCTGCACTTGCAGGGCCTCTACCCATAACGGCAAGGGATAGTTCAAGCCAGAAATTACCAGCCCCTGCTGCATCCATAAATGTTCCGTACACGACAAACAATGTTACAAAGGAAACACTGACAGATAAAGGCACACCGAAGATGCCCTCAAGGGTCATATACATATGACCTACAATCCTGTCTAACTCATATCCTCTATGGGTGATGGGACCAGGTATGTAATTACCCAGCCAGCAGTAAAGAATGGAACCTATAAGCACAAAGGTAAAGGTCAAACCCACAATGCGTCGGGATACCTCAATCAAAAGTAAAATGGCCAGGATACCCATAAAAAAATCCAGTGGCTCCGGAAGGGTTGACCTTCTTATAAAACTGTCCACATCTAATAAGGGATATACCAAGGTTGCAACCCCCAGTAAGGCCAGGAAAATATCAAAACAGACCACCCACTTTTTCTTACTTTTTAAAAAAGGATAAAGGGGAAAGGATAAGGCAAATATAAAACCCATATGAACCATTCTGAATATATACGTCTCTATGGGCTTTATAGCACCATATATAGACCATGCAATAAATGCCACACAGATTGTGCCAAGGATATAAGCAGGCACACCTTTTAGCTCTCGCATGTTTACCGTTCTCCTTGAAAAATAATAAGTTTTTAAAATATGTTGAATATTACGAAAAAAATGTGTTGTATGTCAATTAAAAAGCCATTATCATTGCTATGGGATTCAAAATTTAAATCCTCCAAATCAAAGGGTGAGCATAGACCGGCAGTAATCCCTGAAATTGTTTACGCCTATAAAGAATTCCCTCATCATAATCACCCAGTAATATTGACCTTTCTCTGTTAGGGTGAGTATGTTTCCCTGTTTCTTTAATGCGCCTGTGAGCATGAAAAACACAATCTCAGGAAAAAGATATCTCAATGGATTGACCTTATATTTTTTTTGTAGCTCCCCTAAATCTAATTTCAAACCAAAGAGTTTCATTAAAAAATCATAGCTTATCTTTTCTTTTAATGTAAAATCCCTTTTTGCCATAATGGGGAGGGTGCCTTTGTTTAACTGGGATATATAGAGTTTTATATCAAATGTATTGGCATAGGCACATCCATTTATGTATCCTATGGAACCGCTTCCTGTGCCTGCATATTCGTCATAGTGGACCACATATTCGTCTATGAGGGATGTATGCCTTGAAAAGCACCAGGCCGTTGATGGTCTGTATTTACCTGATAAGGCATTGGTAATCTCGATATACATCTTGTTTCCCCTTTTGTAATCCACCGGGCCTATCTTTTTATCAATCAATGCCTTTGTAGATGACGACACCATTAAAGGATAATACGTTATCTGGTCTACGTTGAGCTCTATCAATGTTGATAGGTCACTCTCAAGGTTTTCCATGGTCTGGATGGGAAAATTAAAGATCATATCCACGTTCAGTGTATCGAAATTACCGAGGGTTGAACTAAGCCTCTCTGCTATTTCTTTACCGCTTCCGTATTTATGGTATCTCTCTGTGGCCTTTAGTATCTCGTCGTTAAAGCTCTGAACACCCACAGAGAGACGGTTTATGCCCATGGATTTCAATCTTTCTATATTTTTAGGGGTTAGATGATTGGGATTTGTTTCAACAGAAACCTCTTTAATGCTGAATATGCTTCTTGCAAGGTGCAGGGTCTCTTCCAGTTCGTCTATAAGCACAGTGGGTGTTCCACCCCCTGCATAGAGACCGCAAAAATCATAATTTAGTCTCTTATAGATTGACAGCTCCTCTCTCAATGCCTTGAAATATTGCCTTGCAAGACCTTCTCTAAACACAACCCTGTTAAATGAGCAATATGGACAAAGTTCTTCACAGAATGGGATGTGTATATAAAGTAATAGTGGTGCACCGTTGTTTCTTTCTGAAACGGGTAAGCTATCTACAGGTTGAAATTGAAGATACTTTGAATTTTTTTTTCGGGCAATATGGGTTATTATGTTTTCTATCAGCATATAAACTAAGGCCGGTCAAAGAGATTTTACATGAATCTTTTTAATGCATTTGTAATATCGCTCACACCTTTAAAAATTTCCTTTTTTCCACCTTCCATAATTACACATGTTGGGGTGGCATTTATCTTATCTTCTTTATTCAGATAGTGCTCAAAGACTTCATATATACCTCTTTCGTTAAAGGGTTTGATATTTATGTTATGCCCCTTTAGATATGACACAAGACCCTTTGGGTCTGAAATCTTTTCCTTTGCTGCATTGAAAAGCACCCTTCTTACCTTAAAGGCATAATCCAGTGATCTTTTTTCATTTAAGGCATATAGAAAATGTTTTACATACATGGAAGAGTATTTTGAAAAGGGTACGTCGATAAATGTAATGGTGATTAAGTGTTTTTCAATAAGGGTCTTTAAAAGGCCTTCTATCTGCGGTTCTAAATGACTGCAGGGCCCACAGAAATAGTCTGTATATAACCTTATCTTTATCTTTCCATTACCAAATGTGGGTAGAAAATTGTCATCTACTGACTGGGCAGAGGCCTCCTTATGAAAGGATGCAAAAAGTAAAAAAAGGGATAAAAGATAAAACGCTGGGGATAATGGTTTACAGAGGGTTTTACTAAAAAACATGTCTTTTTATAATCCATAACTTTGGTTTTTGTAAAGAAAAATGTATAATTAGGTGATGAACATTGTAATAAAGGTCACCACAAATGCAAAGAAAAGGGAGATAAAAAAAGAGGGGGATACCTTTAAGGTAAAACTCACTGCACCACCTGTTGAAGGAAAGGCAAATAAAGAACTTATAGACTTTCTTTCGCAGGTATTCCACGTTCGAAAAACGGATATAAAAATATTAAAAGGAGAAAGGGAAAAGACAAAGGTTGTATATATACCTGAATCAAAAACTATGATTTATGGTTAATTCAATGGTTTTTCACACCTGACAAGGCCTCATCTACAAATCATATTTTTCAATAATCTCTTCAGGGCTCATGGAAGCATCAGGCATGATATCAAGAGGACACCTTCCCACAATCTCCCTTACCTGAAAACGGATACACTTGCTCCACGAATCCTTTCCGGCATTACAGAACCTGCTTTTGTAATCGTTTAATCTCTTTTCTTCTAACTGGATCTTACCTGTTAGGATAGGACATGTATTATAGTATACGCAGGGCTCTTCCATATCTCTCCTTTTTATTTATTCTTTGGACCTATTTTTATACGGGCATCACATATGCTTATCTTTTCTGAGACAAAGACAGGGTTTATGTCCATCTCTTCGACGTTTTTATGTGTTTCCACAAAATCTGATATCTTAAGGAGAAAATCTTCTATCATAACGGGATTTATCCTTTTCTGTCTGGGGCTTGTAATGATCTTCCATGCATCGAGTTCTTGAATCATCTCTTTTGCATCTTTTCTTGCAATCGGTATGGGTCTAAAAGACACATCCTTTATTGCCTCCACATAGATACCACCCTGACCGAACATGATGGTGTGTCCGAACTGGCTATCCACATATACGCCCACTATAAACTCAAGGCCCTTGCCCATTTCCTGGACTATTATCCCATTTATATCCTTTGTCCGTCCCAGGGTATTAAAGGTATGAACGAGCTCGTTAAAGGCACTTCTAACCTCTTTTTCGTTCAGTAGAAAGGGTTTTACACCGTTTAATTCTGTCTTATGTATAATTGTTTTCGACGAGACCTTAAGGGTGACGGGAAAACCTATGTCCTTCGCATATGATGCAGCCGTCTCCTCTGATATGGTAATTCTACTTTCAAGGATAGGAAAACCCTCTTTTTTTAAAAATTCAAGGGCCTCTATCCCTAATAAAAGATCTTCCATTTCAACTCACCGATAAAGATATTTTATAAAGGTTTGCCATTGCCCTTGCAGCCCGCTCCGGTGTATGGATTATGGCAATACCCTTTTTTCCATCAATGTGTTTTATGTTATCATCCCAGACACCGTGAGGTGCATTAAAACACGCAATCACAGGTTTATTAAACGGCTCCATGTCCTTTATAATCTTTTCCATATCCGCCAGAAGATTTAGATTTGCAGAGGCAAAAATGGCAATAAAGATAATACCGTCTGTATTTTCATCCTCTGCAACCACCTTTAAGATGTTTAATATGGTTTCAGGGCTATACCATGCAGGCCCCATATCCACAGGGTTAGTCCTTATAGCAAAAGGTGGCAGGAGATGATTTATATTTTCCTGGGTTTTATCGGAGAATGTCGAAAGTTTAAGGCCTAATGACTCTATTGTGTCTGACGCAATCATCCCTGGTCCTGCCTGGCTTGAAAGGACTGCCACACGGCTTTCTTTCATAAAAGGGCATATATCTAAAACCTTTGCAGTATCAATGAGTTCTTCTGAAGAATTAACCTCAAGGATGCCGGCCTGACGAAGGGCGCCCTTCCAGATTCTGTAATTTCCTGCAAGAGTACCTGTATGGAAACGACTTGCCGCATCGCCTTTTTCACTTCTCCCTGCCTTGTAGGCAATGACAGGTTTTTTCTTTTTTGCCGATTTTATGGTTTCAAAAAGCGCTCTCGGGTTTTCTATACCTTCTATATACAATGCTATTACTTTTGTTGCCTCGTCTTCTTCCAAAAAATACTTTACAGCCTCGGGGAAATCTACATTCACCCTATTTCCCAGGCTCATCAATTTTGCCATCCCCATCCTCTCCTCCATTGCGAGAAATCCGCAGAGATGGCAAAATCCACCACTCTGGCTTATAAGTGTTACCCCTCCATTTTTTATTAAAGAGAACTCGTATGTAAAAGAGGCATTTACGCCATCTGTAATATTTACAAACCCGAATGTATTGGGGCCTATAATGGGTATTTCAAAGGCCTCGGCTATACTTTTTATTTCATCTTCGAGGATTTTACCTTCTTCTCCCTCTATTTCTTTGTATCCTGCTGTAATGATGACCACACCATTTATCCCCTTTTTGCCACATTCTTTTAGCGCCTCCGGCACCCTCCGGGCAGGTACAACAATCACCGCCAGATCCACAGGGTCAGAGATATCCATAATGGACGGATACGCCTTTATGCCCCAGATAGTTTGTGCATTGGGATTTACAGGATATATGGGTTGTCTGCAATTGCCTTTTACAAGGCTTTTCATGACATGATAGCCGAGTTTGTCAAAGCTGTCAGAGGCACCTATTACGGCAATTGCATTAGGGGAAAATAGCCTATTTAATTTTTCATAGTACATAGTCTTTAGATAAACACATGATAGCAAAGTGATTTTTTTATGTCAAACAACTTTTTTGCAGGCTTATCTCAAAATTACCTTAAAAATGCCTTTAGCATTTTAATGCTCTCTACGGCATATATTTCGTTATGAAATTCTGTGGTAAAACGTATATTACTTGTGTTTCTGATAAAGGATTTAAGCTCCCTGAAGGGAAATGTCCCCCTTCCCAGAGGCAGGTGCTCATCCGATTGCCCGTGATTATCGTGGATGTGCATCTCCCTTATTTTGTTTTTTAAAGGCAAAAGCCATTCGTCTAAATCTAACTTCGAGAAGAGGTTGAAGTGCCCTGTATCGAAACAAAAATATAGATTTTTATCCCTGAAATATCCGAAAAGGGCTATAAACGTGGAAGGTGTCTCTTCAAAGATATTTTCAAGCATTACCTCCATCTCTCCTCCGGCATGGCTTAGCACCTCGTTCCAGGTTTCTATGCTACTTTCGAGCCAGAATTGTTCGTTACCGTCAAAGCGCCATTTGTCATAACCGGGGTGGCATACGATCCCCTTTGCATTTATATGGTGTGCCACATCCACTGCCTTTTTTATTCTGTCGATAGAGATTCTCTTGATTGCCTTGTCGTAACCACCGGGGCTTAAATCCATAAAAGGTGCATGAACTGTAGCTTCAATACCATGTGCCGTAAGATTTTTCCCCAGTTCTTTCACCTCATCCATCGATATTTCGTCGAGGAGATTGTTTTCTGTATAAACCTCCACACCCACATCGAGTTCTTTAATCCTTTTTAAGTTTTCAGATACGATTTTGTAAGGGATATTTATAAAAACCTTTTCCATGATGGGTCATATGTATTAAAGCGGGCAACGGGGATCGAACCCGCGGCATCAAGCTTGGGAAGCTTGCACTCTACCAGCTGAGCTATGCCCGCCTTGGATATAATCTAAAGTATTTTTTTATGTAAATCAAGTCTTCTTTCTTCTCTTAAGATCTCCATAAAACTTTTTTAAGGCCCTGGAAACCTAACCAATTTTTTTTCCTTTTTTATCGAGGACCTCTCTTATTTTTTTTGAGATATCTTCAAGGGTAAAGGGTTTTTGGATAAACTCTAACCCCTCTTTTAAAATCCCGTGATGGACAATCACATTATCTGTATACCCTGACATAAAAAGCACTGCTGACTCTTGATGTATCTCCTTTATCTTTTCAAATAGTTCCGGGCCTCTTAACCCAGGGATAACCACATCCAGCAGCACAAGGTGTATATCATCTTTATATCCACTGCAGACAGATATTGCCTCTTCCCCATTTCCTGCCTTCAAAACATTATATCCCTGCATCTTGAGCATCTCTGCAGCGGATTCCCTTACACCTTCCTCATCTTCTATTATAAGGATTGTCTCGCTGCCTCTAAATGTCTCTTTAGCCATGTAGCCATCTTTTTTATCTCCCTCTTTTTTGTCAACACAGGGAAGGTATATCTTGAATGTTGTGCCCTTATTCGCCTCAGAATAGACCCATATATTTCCACCGCTCTGTTTTATAATCCCGTATACTGTTGATAATCCAAGACCAGTGCCCTCCCCTTTTGGTTTTGTGGTAAAAAAAGGTTCAAATAGGTGCTGTTTTGCCTCATCGCTTAAGCCTGCACCGGTATCACTAATAGACAGCATTACATAGGGGCCTGGTTTGACATCCCGATGCCTCTGTGCATATTCACTATCAAGATATGCCCTTAATGTCTCTATGGTGAGTTTTCCCCCTCTGGGCATGGCATCCCTTGCATTGACTACCAGATTTATTATTACCTGCTCTATCTGGCTAGGGTCTGCCTTTATCATACCTACATCTTCCATAAGATTAATTTTTAATTCTATGTCTTCTCCTATGAGCCTCTTGAGCATCTTTTCGAGGTTAGCAATAAGGTCATTTATGTTTATTATCTGCATCTCCATAATCTGTCTTCTGCTATAGGCGAGGAGCTGTTTTGTAAGTGACGATGCCCTCTCTGCTGCCTTTTTTATTTCATTTATTCTCTGTTTAAGTCTTTCAGGGTTTTTTAAATCGAATTGGGCGAGCTCACATGAGCCTATTATAACCGTTAGTATATTATTGAAGTCATGGGCAACGCCTCCTGCAAGTCTGCCTATAGCCTCCATCTTCTGTGACTGTATAAACTGCTGCTGTAGTTCCCTGTATTGCTCCTCTCTTTTTTTACGCTCTGTGATATCCTCTACTGTCCCTTCATAATACAGGACATTTCCCTCCTCGTCTGTTACCTCATGGGCATTTATTGTTACCCATATGGGTCTGCCAAGCCTGTCCATCAACTGTGTCTCAAACCCCTTTATAGTCCCATATTTTTCAAGTATACTCTTATAGACCTCTCTATCCTCAGGGTGGAGATACTGTTGTTTACCTATATCTGCATAATAGTCCATGAACTCTTGAGGTGAATTAAAACCAAATAGCCTTGCCAGGGCTGAATTTGCATCGAGAAACTTCCCATCTGGTGTGGTCTGGAATATGCCTTCTATGGCGTTTTCAAAAATAGAGCGATATTTTTTTTCACTTTTTCTTAGTTCCTCGGTCTTTTCCTTGACCTTTTTTCTCAATAACCATGTTAGAAACATACTCAGGACAAAGAGAATACATATAACTAAAAAACCTATAATAAAATACCTCAATGAACCTAAAATGCCTTTTTCCTCATATATGCCAAGCCATTTATTGTAAATCTCTTTATACCTATTTGTTGATTTGAGTATATTTAGACCTGTATTAAGCCTTTCAACAAGCAATCTATTACCTTCAGTAACGGCAAAGCAGTATTCCCTGGGCATTAAATCTGCGCCTGCAGCCTTTATGTTAGTGAGTTTGAATTTATCTATAAAATAATGACCCTGCATCTTATTCAGGATGGCGCAATCGTATTTTCCCGAGGCAAGAAGTAAAAGCGCCTCATGGGGATCGGTAACAGTTATGATCTTTTTTGTGATATCCTTCTTTTTTAGATAATCGTGCATTATACCGCCTTCCTGCACCACTATCTCTTTATCCGTGGCGTCTTCAAGGGAGCGAATGGATGAATTTCTACGGATGAATATATCGAAAGAGAGGATTGAATGGGGGATAGAGAAATCAACTACCTTATCCCTTTCTACTGAATAGGTCATGCCTGCAAGGATGTCTATCTCCCCTTTTTCCAGTTGAGACCTAACCTCATTCCATGGGCCAAGGCTTATCTTTATATTTAGACCCATGACCTCTGCAACGGCCTTAATAAGATCTATGTTAAAACCCTGGGGGTCTCCCTTATTATCGAGGAATTCATAGGGAGGGTAGTTATGGTCTGCCCTTACAATCAGCTGTTTCTTTTCAAGGACATCTTTTGCCTGAACATAAGGGCTAATAAAAAAAATCTGTGAAAGTAATAAAAAAACTATGACCTTAATAGACAGCATTAATCGCGCCATAGGCTCTGTATAACAAATCAATTCATAGATTGTAAAGGGATTTGTAAAACTGATGGAAAACCAGATTTCGTATTGGATTTTCCTTAAAATCTTCAAATATAAAATGTTATAATACATACGATGCTATCTGATAAGGCCATCTTTGAGAGGATAGTTTTGATTCTATCTGCCTGCCTGACATGCGCTGGGTTTATAGGGGTTATCTATGTTATCAGGATGGGCATACTGCCTTCTCATAACCTGATGGGGCACTCGAGGGAATATGAAAAGGGGTGGAGGCTTTTTTTCATGATTTTTCTGGGTATCCCCTGTTTTCTGGCTTTCTTAGCCGGTATTATGCCCTGGATTATATGGAGACCCTGGAAAAAGTCATCCATGAAAAAAAAGAAGGCATCATGAAAGGGATGCCTTCTGTACATTAAACTATAGAAGAATTAATCGAGATCAGCCTTTTCTGTTATACCCGAACCTCTCCTCAAATACAGGTGCTACAAGATTATCAACAGGTGCATAGTCATCCCTTATTACTATGGCATATTCTTTATTGAGGAAATCTTCCATCATCCTCTCGGGGACAACATAGGATTTTGCATGTTCCTTAAGCTCAGTCTTTACATATCTTACAAAGTTATCTATATCCATAGGACCGTTTGATGCAATTACTATGAATGTACTTATCTTTGTATTTTCGAAATCAGGGCTTACAGACACAAGATAGACATTCTTTCTCCCGAACACCTCTGACAAGGTCTTGATATAAGACGGTAGAAAGGCCCCCTTATGGAAATTATCTATAATATTAGACATGAGCAGGCCATTGGGCTTCATAATATCCTTTAATTGCTGGAGAAACTCCTTAGTGGTCAGGTGATAGGGTATGGAGAGGTCATTATAGGCATCTGTGAATATGAGGTCATACTTCTCTTTGCAGTTCATGACATACCAGCGCCCATCCTCATTGTAGCTTTTGATTCTCGTAGTCTTTGGCAGCCCCAGATGGTTATATACAATCCTGGTCACCTCCGGGTCAATCTCCACTACATCTATATCTGCCTTAGGGTAGTATACCTCCATATATCTTGGAAAGGTATAGCCACCACCACCTATAGTAAGGCTTTTGAAGTGCTCATCTTTTCTAAATTTCCATTTCAAGACATCCGAATAAATCCTCTCGTATTCGTATTCAATATGATAGGGGTCATCAAGGGCAACATACGAATGTATAAGGTTATCCAGTATCATTGCCTCAAGAGGGGTATTATTGTCTTTGCTTACTGTCTTTGTTAGTTTTATAGTAAAATAGTCACTTTCTTTATAGAGGTATGTGTTTTTCTGAAGAGGGGGCCTGTAAAGGTAATGGTATATGAGCCATAAAAAAGGCACGGCAACAACAAGAAACAGCACGGCCATCTTTTTTGTCCTGAATAGTGACCCGGAGAATATAGCAGCAAGTATGAGTATAATACCCATGGTAAAGACTATACTTCTTGTGCCCATATAGGATATAAGGAAAAAGCCTGTGGCAAATGTACCGATTATAGCGCCGAGCGTTGAAAATGCATAGATCTTGCCTATAACATTGCCCGCCTTATCAAGGTTTTTCAGTGTAAGTCTTACCACAACAGGGGAGATAGTACCGAGAACACATCCAGGGATAAAAAATATAATAGTGGTGACAATGAATATCCTCAACATGAGTGATACAGGAAATCTATATGCAGCAATGGCATAGGTAAGGGGGATAATGGTGAGAGAGGTAATCCCTGATATGAGGAGTAACCACCCCAGTGTCTTTCTAGTAGGGAATCTGTCAACAAGTTTCCCGCCTATGTATGCCCCGATGCTTATCCCGGCAAGGATGACACCTATTATACTCGTCCATGTATATATGGATACGCCCACAAAGGGGGCAAGTATACGACCTGCTACCATCTCTATAACAAGGGAACAAAAGCTCGCAATGAATGTGATTATGTATGCTTCTATCAAGCTCATCTTTTCAGAAATCCTCCTTTTTTATTACTCTAAGCTGTAAAGCCAATATTCTATTCAAACAGGCATTATTAAATCAGACCTGAAGAATCTAACTTATTAAAGCTATGCAGTATATTTGACAGATTACTGTGATTTTTTCAATAGTTAATTTTTGAGAGGCCCTGGGCATCTTTCTAATATAGACTATAGACTGGCGACTAAAGACTACAGGCTTATAAAATCCTAAATCCAGATTTAGTGGGAGGATATCCCTTAAGGTCTAATCTCTCTGAGACATATAATTTTCGAATTCAACGAGGTTTGCCTCGAGGTGCTCCACCTCTTCAATGAGCCTTCTTGCCTTTTCTTCAAGCTCTGTGCCTTTGGCTGATTTTGCTATCCTCCTTGAAAGACCTGCAATAGCTACAATACGGTTTCTGAAATTATGGGCAGTCTCAAGGAGTATTGTCTCCTGACGCTGGCAGGATGACATAAGCATTTTAATAAGGTGTGCCCTCCCGATTATTGCACCAAGGAGGTGTCCAATAACCTGGAGATACTCGAACTCTTCACTGGAGATGGGTGTCCCCTCCTGCCCTGAATCCACAATAAGGGCACCGAGCTTCTTTTCTTCATTGGTTAATGGGTCAATATAAGCAAGAGGGATTATGGCCTTTATTTTTATTGATTCACTGAGGGTGTGTGTATAACCATTTATTGAATGGGGGTCTGTAAGATTAACAGGGATGCCTTTTTTTACAGTATCCCATACTACGCTGTCTTTATGGATCTGCAATCCCTTCAAAGGACACAGATGCTGACCCGCCCAGTATCTCAGGGTTAAATCATCACCCTCGAGAAATGCACACCTTGCCCTTTTTCCCAGCTTTTCACAGAGATGGTTGAGGACTGCCTCTATGATCTGTTCAGGTGATGTGCTTGAGCTCAAAAGATGGACTATCTCGAGGATGTCCCCGAAGCCTTTCATGCATCCATCACGGTTCTCGGATGTTTTCTGGGTATCCACTGTTTTTATGGTAACACTTTTTTCCCTCATGGACAACAGGGAAGTTTATTGTAATCACCATTTGTTAAACATAAAAAAAGATGCACCTATAATCATGAGGAAGGCAACGATATAGTTCCATCTTATGCCTTCTTTCAAATAAAGAATCGAGAATACTGCAAAGACAACAAGGGTAACTATCTCCTGTATGACCTTTAATTGGGCAGCAGAGAATGTCTTGTGTCCTATACGGTTGGCAGGGACCTGAAAGCAATATTCTACAAATGCTATTAGCCAGCTTATAAATACTACCTTCCATAGAGGTGAATCCTTGAATTTAAGATGACCATACCATGCAAAGGTCATAAAGATATTGGAGATTGTAAGAAGTGTTATTGTTCTCATCTATGCCTCATCTTTTATTTTGTGTTTTTTCAGTTTGGAGAATCTTAGTCATTGGTTAATATTTTAAGGATTGCATATCTGGTTTATATATTTTATGGTAGGCGCGACGGGTATTGAACCCGTGACCTCTACCGCGTCAAGGTAGCGCTCTCCCACTGAGCTACGCGCCTATATATTTGGTGAAAATTTATAACAATTACTGTTTTCCTTTGTCAAGATAAACTTTTTTTTCCAGTTTATGTGGATGAACCAATTTTTTATTGATTTTATATGTCTTTTGATTTTATATTGCATATGAAAAATATCACAAATTATACATGAGATAAAAAAACAATATTCAGGAGGCTGGCAATGGAAGAGATTGGAAGGCAAATTTTCTGGAATGTTGGTGGAGGTGCCCGATGGATCTCCTATGCCCTAATGGTGGCAACGTTCATCGCCCTCATTTACGGTATCAAAAAAAGATATGCCATGTGGAAGATAGGGAAGCCAACAACATTTAAATTTACAGACAGGCTTGGCGAAAGGATAGGATATTTTATAGCAAACGGTATCTTCCATAAATCTATCCTTAGAGAGGCATACCCCGGCTGGATGCACTTTTTTATATTCTGGGGTTTTCTCATACTGGCCATTGCAACTGCACTTATTGCTATACAGGACGACGTTATAAGGTTGATCTTTGGCGTAGAGTTCATAAAAGGGGATTTTTACCTTGTCTTCTCGTTCCTGACTGACCTTGCCGGTGCCATTGCCATTATAGGTATCCTCATGGCTATATGGCGCAGGTATGTGGTCAAACCCACAAGACTTGACAATAAGCCCGATGACCTCATAGTGCTTCTATGGATACTGGCTGTCCTTGTTACAGGTTTCCTCGTAGAGGGCGCAAGGATTGCAGCAGACCCAAAACCATATGAGGTGTGGAGCTTTATAGGCTGGATAACATCATCCATTTTCCCGGCAGCAGAAAAAGGGACAACCTATATACCCCACGCTGTCTTCTGGTATATCCACATGATTCTATCCTTTGGTCTGATTGTATATATTGCATATTCAAGGCTTCTCCATATAATCACCTCTTCCCTTAATATGATGTTCAGGGGAGTGGAAGACAGCCCAAGGGGTGCCATTGCACCCATTGAGGACTTTGAAAATGCTGAGGAGTTCGGTGTCAATTCCATCGAGGGTTTTACCTGGAGACAGATATTCGACCTTGATGCATGCACAAGATGCGGAAGGTGCCAGGATCTATGCCCTGCATACAACAGCGAGAAACCATTGTCTCCAAAGCAGTTTATCCAGGACCTCAAGGCAGAGTGGGAGAGGACAGCACAGGGTCAAAAGAATGAGGATGGTCTAATTGACACTGTAATCCAGGAAGAGACACTGTGGTCATGTACTGCATGCCTTGCATGTCAGGTTAACTGCCCTGTCTCCATCCCAACCTTTGATAAGAACATCGAGATGAGGAGGTATCTGACCCTGACACTGAGTAAGACAACATCAGAGACAAGGCTACTGTTCAAGAACCTCCAGCAGAAGGTTGACCCCTATGGAATGGGTAAGAGGCAGAGGACAGAGTGGATAGAAGGCCTGGATATAAAGATGATCGGTGAGGAAGAGGTAGAATACCTATATTGGGTTGGCTGTGTTGCATCCCTTGATGACAGAAACAGAAAAGTAGCCAAGGCATTCTCAAAGATACTGAATACTGCAGGCGTATCCTTTGGCATACTTGGACAGGAAGAGACCTGCTGTGGTGACCCTGCAAGGAGATGCGGCAATGAAGACCTTTATCTCGGTATTGCCCAGGGCAATGTAGAACTCCTTAAAGAGATGGGCATCAAAAAGATAATAACAACATGCCCACACTGCTACCATACACTGAAAAATGAGTATCCCCAGGTGGGCGGTGATTTTGAGGTATACCATCAGTCAGAGTTTATCTGGAAACTCATAAATGAAGGAAAACTAAAGATTAACCCGGCCATAGAAGGCACAATAACATTCCATGACCCATGCTACCTGGGCAGGGTAAACAGGATATTTGATGAACCAAGAAATGTAGTGGCCAAGGCAAAACAGGGCAGCTATGTAGAGATGGGCAGAAATCACGACAGAAGCTTCTGCTGTGGTGGCGGCGGTGGAAGGATATGGATGGAGGAACACCATAAGAGGATAAACCACCTCCGTATCGATGAGGCAATCGCCGTATCAGCAAATACAGTTGTGACTGCTTGTCCTTATTGCCTTATAATGATGGAAGATGCCATCAAAGATAAGGAAAAGACAGAAACCATGAAGGCATTAGACCTTTCTGAGATTGTTGTTAAGGGACTGTAAGCTGATTTAGGGAAAAAGGATTGATTATAAAAGGATGGGTTTCTCACCCATCCTTTTATTTTTTAGAGTGTTTTTACTCTTCCAGTGTGATTGCCTCTACCGGGCATTCCTCTGTGCATGCACCGCATTCTGTGCAGAGTTCAGGGTCAACCTTTGCTGTGTCATCCACAGTAATGGCATCCGCTGGACAAACCTCTGAGCATGCTCCGCATCCTGTGCAGGCATCTTCATCAACTTTTGCAGGCATAATCTTCCTCCTCATTAAAGTTTTTTAGATTTCCTAAACGAATCTAAGAAGAATGTCAACAAAAAAATTTTATCTGTCTTGTAACCTAATCATTTTTCTTGTCTTTTTCAGATGTTTTTGGTAGAAAATAAAACTCAATTTAAAGGAGGTATATACAATGCAAAAGCGATATTTACTTGCACCAGGACCAACAGCAATACCACCAGAAGTCCTTTTAAAGATGGCCGAGCCCATCATACACCACAGAAACCCCATGTTTGAGGCAGTCGTGGAAGAGGTCAGAGAAAATCTGAAATACCTTTTTGGGACAAAGAATGAGGTTTTGATATTTGCATCTTCAGGTACAGGGGCTATGGAGGGTGCGGTTACAAATATGCTCTCCCCTGGAGATAAGGCTATATGTGTGAGAAGTGGAAAATTCGGTGAGAGATGGGCAAATATCTGTAAGGCATATGGCGTTGAAACAATCAATATAGATCTGCCATGGGGAGATAGCCTTGATCCTGCACTTGTTGAAAAGACTTTAAAAGAAAATCCGGGTGTAAAGGCTGTTTATATGCAGGCCACAGAGACATCTACAGGTGTTAGATTTCCTGTAAAAGAGGTTGCTGACATTGTAAAGAATTATCCTGAGACAATCCTTGTGGTCGACGGGATAACCGGAGTTGGTGTTTTTGAGCTTCCTATGGATGAATGGGGTATAGATGTCCTTGTTGGCGGTTCTCAGAAGGCTTTAATGTTGCCACCGGGGCTTGCCTTTGCCGGGGTAAGCGATAAGGCATGGGAATTCAATAAAACCTCAAAGATTCCCAGATTTTATTTCAACTGGCAAAAAGAACTCACTAACCTCCAGAAGAATCAGACAAATTTCACACCTGCCATATCCCTTATTATAGGTCTTAGGGAATCCTTAAGGATGATAAAGGAAGAGGGGCTTGAAAACATATATAAAAAGTTCGATGTCCTTGCAAACGCAACCCGCGAGGCGGCAAAGGCTTTAGGCCTTAAGATATTTGCTAAAACACCAAGCCCTGCTGTTACAGCCATTGTCGCCCCTGAAGGCATAGATGGTCAGGCAATATATAAATCCATGTGGAAGAAGTACGGTGTGACCGGTGCCGGTGGACAGGACCAGTTGAAAGGCAAGATATTCAGAATAGCAACGCTCGGTTATGCTGATAAATACGATGTCATCACCGCCATAGCCGCCCTTGAATTTACCTTAAGAGACCTTGGTTATAAATTCCAGATGGGTACAGGTGTTGCAAAGGCAATAGACTGCCTGAAAGATATATAGTGTGAGGCCTTTTCTAAAGGCCTCCATAAGCCATATAAAAAGCATTTAATAAGGGAAGGAGATACAAGATGAAGATCCTCATTGCAGACCAGCTATCTGAAAAGGCACTGGATATCCTGAAATCCAACAACCTCGATGTTGATGTCAAGACAGGCCTGACAGGTGAGCAATTAAAAGGGATTATTGGAGATTATGATGCCCTTGTGGTCAGGAGCGCAACAAAGGCAACAAGGGAGATAATAGAAAATGGGAAAAATCTGAAGGTTATAGGAAGGGCAGGCATTGGTGTAGATAATGTAGATGTGGCTGCTGCTACAGAAAAAGGTATTATTGTCATGAACACACCCCAGGGCAATGCACTTGCAGCAGCAGAGCATTCTATTGCCCTTATGTTTGCAGCAGCAAGAAAGATTGCCATAGCAGACAGGACAATGAAACAGGGCAAGTGGGAGAAAAAGGCCCTAATGGGTATAGAGATATACGAAAAAACCCTGGGTGTTATAGGCATAGGAAACATAGGAAGCCTTGTGGCAGAAAAGGCGCTTGCCCTTGGCATGAGGGTCCTTGCATATGATATCTACGTATCCAAAGAATTTGCAGAAAGCAAAGGTATTGAGCTTGTTGACCTTGATACACTATTGAAAGAGAGTGACTTTATTGCTATACATGTGCCCCTTGTAAAAGACACAAGAAACCTTATAAACAAGGACACAATTGCAAAGATGAAAAAGGGCGTTATCTTAATCAATGTTGCCAGAGGTCCTATTGTAAATGAAAAAGACCTCCTTGAGGCACTTGAGAAAGGCCATGTTGCCTGTGCTGCCCTTGATGTCTTTGAACAGGAGCCACCTCCTCCTGATAACCCCCTTGTCCTTTCCGACAAGACAGTCTGCACGCCTCATCTCGGTGCATCCACAAAAGAGGCACAGGATAAGGTGGCAATCGATATTGCAAATCAGATTGTGGATTTCTTTAAGAACGGCGTTATCAAAAACAGTGTCAACGCACCATCTCTATCCCTTGATATGGCAAAAAAGATAGCACCGTATCTAAAGCTGTCAGAGAATCTTGCCACCATTCTATCATACATAACAGATTTTCCCATAAAATCCATTGAGATAAATTATATGGGTGAGGTATCTGAGACAGACACCAAGATACTGACACAGGGGATAATAAAAAATATCCTTTCGCAGCAGCTTGAGGGCGTGAATTATGTAAATGCACCCCTTGTTGCAAAGAGTAGGGATATTAAGCTCAAGGAGCTAAAGAGCAAAGAGTCTGAAGACTTCACATCCCTTATTACTATAACAGTAAGGGGCGAAAAGAATCAGAATACTATAGAGGGGACGCTATTTGGCAAAAAAGAGCCAAGGCTTATAAAGATTAATAATATATACCTTGAGGCAGACCTGAAAGGCCATATGCTCCTCATCTATAATTATGATAAACCAGGAGTTATTGCCAGCATAGGCAATGTATTCTTTATCAGGGGCATAAACATTGGCGGTATGCACTTTGGCAGGGAGAGCATAGGTGGGCTCGCTATATCCCTTCTCGACCTGGATAAAGAGGTAGAAGACAATGTTATAAGGGAGATACAGTCTCTGCCCAATGTCATTGGGGTAAAGAAGATAGACCTGGTTTGATAGAACTGAAAGGATAAAAGCTTTTCTGCTTTTTCTTGGTGAAGACAGGGGTATGTCATATTCCATATTCAGAGCCGTAGTCTTTGATTTTGATGGAACCTTAACCGAACTTACCCTTGATTTTGGTCTTCTAAGAGAGGAAGTCTTTAAGATTGCCAGGGGATATACAGACCCTGAAACGCTTAAATGCCTGGATGGCTTTTACATAATAGAGATGATATATGAGCTTGAAAGGCGCTTGGGTGAAAGGGGCAGTGCCTTCTCCATGGAGGCATTCAAAAGACTGGAGGAACTGGAGATTGAGGCAGCAGCAGGTAAAAATGTGTTTCCCTACACAAGAGAGGTATTAAAGGGGCTAAAAGACAGGGGAATAAAGAATGGTATTATAACCAGGAGCTGTATTGCAGTCCTCCATCAGGTCTTCCCTGACATCAATGATTATGTCCATGGGATATCAACAAGGGAGCATATAAGGTATGTAAAACCTGACCCGCGCCATGTAGAGCATGTCCTTGAATCTATCCAGGTGAGACCAAAAGATGCCATACTTGTAGGGGACCACCCCACTGATATTACAGCCGGTAAAGATGCAGGGCTTAAGACAGCAGGCGTCCTTTCAGGGAGGACAAAGCAGCAGTCCTTTAAAGAGTCTGGTGCAGACTATATAATAAACGATATAAGGGAGATACTGGCTATAGTAGATGGGAGACTAAATCAATAGTCTTTGGTCTACAGCCTTTAGTATGTATTCGTGCCTTACAGGTGCAGAAACCTCCTTGTTTATGAAACAGGATGGGTCTTCTGCGAGGTAGCCGCCTGTCAAAGCGTAAGCCCTTCCACGGCAACCTCCACATATCCCCCTGTATCTGCAATCACCGCATGTGCCCTTTAAGGTGTTCTCTCTGTCTCTGAGATTTTTGAATATCTCTGCCTTCTCCCATATATTCTTGAAGGGCATCTCTCTCACATTCCCTGCACTTATCTCCACAAAGGGGCATGGCCAGACATCGCCGTTTGCCTTTATATATACGAAACCCCTACCGGCAGCGCGCCCGTATAAACACTGCCTTGCTATATCCATCCATATGCCTTCATTCTTTTTAGTGCTCTCCATGAGATGTGGCCAATACTGGGGGCCAGCTACTGGTTCAATAATGGTGGATATGTTTCTCTGTTTCTTGTATAAAAATCTTATAAGCCTCTCATTATCCCTCAGGTCAAGGGTGGCATCGTTGATCTTTTCTCCCCTGCCCACAGGGACAAGTTGATACATGAACATTATGCCCGAGCCATACATATCAGCAAGCCCTACAAGCTCATCAAGGGTGTCAAAATTATACTCCATTGCTGTTGTGTTAATCTGGAGGAGTATCCCTGCCTTTCTTATAGCCTCAATACCCCTCATGGCAAGCTCAAATGCCTTCTCATTGGAGCGTATCCGGTTATGGACAGACCTTTCAGAGGAATCGAGGCTTATTGCTGCACCTACAACGCCTGCCTTCTTCAGCCTCTTTGCCAAATCATATGTGATAAGGGTGCCGTTTGTGGCTATGACATTGGCAAAACCTGCCTTTTTAGAGTGCTCTAAAAGATCAAAGATATCAGGACGGACCAGGGGTTCACCACCTGTATAGACAAGCATCCTGAATTCATCTACCTCTGCAAGCTTATCTATAAATCTCTTTGCCTCCTCTGTTGTAAGCTCATCCTCAGCAGGTCTACCGGATTGGGCATGGCAGTGTATGCATCTAAGATTGCATGCACCTGTAACCTCCCAGGCAGGATGGGCTGGAAAACCAATACACCCCATACCTACTGCGCCCGCTGCCACAGGCAGGGATTTGATGCTGTGCCTTAGAAACCATTTATTGAAGCTCTTCCACCCCACAAGGTGTCTGAAAAAAAGGACACTTATAAACTGTTTAATTATGAGTTTAGGTGGCCAGAATATCCTTTTAAGGTTAATGCTATTAATGTTGAAACTCCTTTTTCAAAGGTCTCAATTAACATGTTTGAGCCATCAATTGGCTATAGATGGATAATTTCAATATAACCCAATATTAATTTATTGTAGAACAGTTGAAAAAGCCCCTTTTTTTCTGACAGGCTTTAGTGTATTTTATAGTGTTCATTATGGATACATTTGACGTAATAGTAGTAGGTGCAGGTCACGCAGGGTGTGAGGCAGCCCTTGCTGCATCGAGGATGGGGGCAAAGACCCTTCTTGTCACCATAAATATCGATCACATAGCCTTTATGTCCTGCAACCCCGCCGTAGGAGGGATAGGCAAGGGCCACCTTGTAAAGGAGATAGATGCCCTTGATGGTGAGATGGCAATAAATACCGATACAGCAGGCATACAATTCAGGATACTTAACATGAAAAAGGGCCCTGCTGTCCGTTCCACCCGCATTCAGACAGACAAGATGAGATATGCCATGAGGATGAAGGCAAGGCTGGAACATCAGGAGAATCTATACATCAGACAGGGTATTATAGAGAGGCTCATTGTAGAGGATAAAGAGGTAGTGGGTATAGAGACCAGATGGGGAGAGAGATTCTATGGCAGGGCTATTATCCTTACCACAGGGACATTTTTGAATGGCCTCATACATATAGGCCTTGAACATTTTGAGGCAGGGAGAATGGGGGATTTTCCATCTGTGGGTCTGTCTCTGTGTCTAAAAGAGCTTGGTTTTCAGATAGGGAGGCTTAAGACAGGGACATGCCCGAGACTTGACGGCAGGACAATAGACTTTACAAGGCTTGAGGCGCAGGAAAGCGATGACCCTCCAAGGCCTTTTTCATTCCTCACCAAAAAGATAAAAAACAGGCTTGTCCCGTGCTACCTTACCTACACGAACATGACAACCCATGAGGCCATAATGTCTGGTCTTGATAGATCCCCTCTATATACAGGAAAGATAAAGGGTACAGGGGTCAGATACTGCCCTTCCATAGAGGACAAGATAGTTAGATTCAGGGACAAGGAGAGACACAGGATATTCATTGAGCCTGAAGGGCTCGATACTGTTGAATATTATCCTAATGGCCTTGCCACAAGCCTGCCCCTTGATATCCAGATGGCCATGTTAAGGAGCATCAGGGGGCTTGAAAATGTTGAGATTACAAGGCCAGGATATGCCATTGAATATGACTTTGTTTATCCAACACAGCTCTACCCTACCCTTGAGACCAAGTTGATAAAGAACCTGTATCTTGCTGGCCAGATAAATGGGACAACAGGTTATGAGGAGGCAGCAGCCCAGGGCCTTATGGCAGGTATCAATGCTGCCTTGAGGGTAAAGGGAGGGGATGGGTTTATCCTTGGCAGGGACGAGTCATACATAGGGGTCATGATAGATGACCTTGTTACAAAGGGTGTAGATGAGCCATACAGGATGTTTACGTCCAGGGCAGAGAACAGGCTGCTCTTGAGGGAGGATAATGCAGACCTCCGTCTTACAGAAAAGGGTTATGCCATAGGCCTCGTGAGTAAAAAAAGATATGATATGGTAGTGAGAAAAAAGAAAAAGATAGAGAAGACCCATGATATACTGAGGTCTGTTAAATTGAGGCCTACAAGGCAGACAGAGGATATGCTAAGAGATATGGGATTGGGTGGCATTAAAAACCCTGTGACCCTGGAGGACCTCCTTAAAAAACCCGGCATAACAATAGCCCAACTGAAAAGGATTGAGGAGAGGCTCGATGGAATAGAAGAGGACATAGCATATCAGGTGGAATTGAATGTAAAATATCATGGCTATAAAGACAGACAGATAGAGATGATAAACAGGGCAAAGAGGCTTGAGGAAAAAAAGATACCCCAGGACATGAGATATGACGAGGTATCAGGTCTCTCGAGGGAGATGGTTGAGAAGCTCACAAGGATAAGACCCCTTTCTCTAGGACAGGCATCCAGGATACCGGGGATAACCCCGGCTGCCATAACAGCACTTTTGATACACTTTAAAAAGCAGGGGGTTATTTAATGAGGTCAAAAGTCTCGAATGCAGAACAAAGTCAATAGGTAATGGAGGGGTCTTGGAAGATAATAACAGGATGATAGAGGGATGGTTTAATGATTTTGAGATAGATATCTATGGTTTTGGTGATATGTCTCTATATGAGGACGACCTTGTTCAGATGGATAATATCGTAAAAGACAGACTACCCTATGCCATATCTTTTGGCCTTGTTCTCTCTAAGGCAGTTCTGGATACAGTAACAGATGGACCTAACCTCCTCTATCTCCATCACTATAGACAGCTCAATTATAGGCTTGATATGGTAGGTTATATGCTATCGAAAAAAATAGAGGAGAGGGGTTATAATGCCCTTCCCTTTGCAGCCTCACAGGTTGTGGATTGGAGGAATCAAAAGGCACATATCTCACACAAAAAGGTGGGGGTAATATCAGGGATAGGCTGGATTGGAAGGAACAACCTGCTTATACACCCTGTATTTGGTGCATATGTTCGATACAATACTGTCCTTACGGATATACCCCTTGTAGTAAATGAAAGAAAAGGGTTTTCATGCGGAGAGTGCAGGGCATGCCTTGTGACCTGTCCTGCAGGTGCAATAAAGGAGGACCCTGCCTCCTTTGACCACCTGGGTTGCTATGAGATGCTTACCCAGTTCAAGAATAAGAGAAATCTCGGTCACCACATATGCGGTCTATGTATAAAGGTATGCAGGGGTAAGATGTAGGTAGAATACTATACTATGCCTTTACATCCTTTATCTTTCTTTTTATGATCTTACCCTTTTGTCTCGGGAAATCTGCCTTGATATAGACTGACTTTTCAAATATCTTTTCTACAGTCCCTTCCATCTCCTTTTTTGCAAAGGAAAACCTAACCTTATCACCTATGTTCATCGCCTTCTCCTGTTATTGTGTTGTATAATTATGTCTCTGTTGTCTTTGTCTCAGAACTCGTCTTTGTCTCAGAGGTGGTTACAGGCTCCGGGGCAGACTGTTTACCGTTTCCATTTCCATTGCCGTTCGACGACCTTGCTGTCTTTCCTGTAGAATCTACAGGTCTCTTATAATCTGTAACATACCAGCCATTTCCCTTGAGGTGGAATGAGCAGTTGGAGATGAGTTTGTTCAGTCTGCCTTTACAGAATTTACACTCTGTTAAGGGTGGATCACTTATTTTCTGAAAGATTTCGAAGTATTTTCCGCATGATTCACATTGGTATTCGTAGATTGGCATATCAAAACCTCCAGAAAATTTTTACATAAACAATATAATGCCCATCCATGCAAATAGTCAAGTCCTTTTATACAATTATAGACTTTTTGAAAATGGCCTCAGGCTCTGGGTTAGATCCGTGTGATTACTGTGTATCTTGATTTTTAATAAGCCCCTATTCTATTGTCTTGGGTTTATAGCCTATCTGTATAACCCCCTTGCCAGCTTATCCGCCACCTTCAGAAGCGTGGGTATCCTGTATCTTCCGTGCATGGAAAGTATGTAATTGGCAGCATCCTCAACAGGGCATCCAATGGCAGAGATAAAAAGGGGTCTTTTACTTGCACCTCTTGTAATGGCAATAAAAGAATCAGCTATCTTTAAAGGGTTTTTGGCAACGCCTATAATAGAGACAGGGTAAGGGAGGGATTCAAAAAGATGTGTCCCGAGCCCCTTCCCCACATCCCTTTTAAGATAGACATAGCCGTCTATTATTATTGTGTTGAATCTGTAAATAAACTCATTGAGGACAGCGATCAAATATGGTAACTCCCTCTCATAGAATCTACCAGGATGGTAGTCTAATGCTGCGGGCAGGGTTAGACGTGCAAAATCAAATGGGGTTATATCCTGCCAGTCTTTAAATACTACACAGGATGCATGGGAGCTTTCTTTCTCATAATACACATCCAGTATAGCCTTCATTTCCCAGTTTTTTTCATCTCATTTTTTATCCTCTTCGAGACCTTTGCCCAGCTACCTGTAGTAAGAAAGCTCTCCTCCATATTCTCTATCATTGTGACAAATCTGTTCATAGGGACGGCAAAGCTTAAATTATTTGATGGGATACACGGTCTTGCTGAGACATCAAATGTCCCAATGATTGCCTTTGGTTTATCAGAGTTCCTCTCCAGGTATGGGTAGAGTACAATGGTCGCACAGCCTGCGCCAAATGGTGTCTTGACACCATTTAAGTCATCAATATCAAAGCTTGACAGGGTAAAAAGCCCGGATATTACATCAGGTGTCCCAAAGAATATCACCACATCAGGATTATCCCCCTCCTCGAGCATATCCCATCTCTTAAAAACTATATACCTCGACGGTGCATTAAATTCAGGCATGGCCTCTACATATTTTTTGACCAGGTCCGGTGATTTTTTATACCTCTCACCCTCTATCTTGCCGGGTATGCCGCAGGAGAGAAAATATTCAAAATCAGGCATAAACTCTTGTGTATACCCCAGGTATCTCTTTCCACCGAAGCAGCCAAAAGAGTCTTTATCGAGGCAGAGTGATTTTCCTTTTGTGGCCTTGTATATATCTGCGTAGACACACCTGTGGCCAGTCTTTGGCGGTTTTACCCTCGGCGCAACCCCCTCCTGGTCGGTGTAGAAAAACACAATAGGCAGTGGTGCACCATTAAA
>JAKPCK010000154.1 GCA_029553295.1 Deltaproteobacteria bacterium
CTTTTCTTCATCACAGGTCTTCAGCACCTTTGCTATGACATCGGGTCTATAGAACCTGTCCCTGAATCGGGATGCTGGGAAGAAGTCTGCCTCTTTCTTACTTCCGTTGTTTATATGCCAGCCTATGAGCTCATCTGCCCCAGGGCTTGACGTGTAGTAGCCCTTTGGTGTCCATAAGACCCACCTCTTTTTATCCCTGTGGGGGAACAAGACAAGGAGCTCCTTTCCGTCTTCTATTCGATACCATCTTATAGTGCCGTCACCAAAGGCAGCTACAATGAGCCTGCTGTCCCTGGAGACATTAACTGCCCAGACAACACTGGGGACGGCTACCCTCCATTTGAGGCTGCCGCCTCTGTCATAGAGCCTGAGTGACCATTCAGTCCCCAAAATAAACCCGGCCTCATCAGGCAGGATGGCAAGGCTCCTGGAATACTCATATGGGTAAAGCTCTATGTTTTTGCCGTTTAGTTTGGGATGATAGTTATTCTTCCAGTCCGTAACATTTATACTTCTGCCCTGTGTAACAGGTGGTAGTAGACCTCTATCTGATGGGGAGAGTGTCAGATTTAGGCTGTCCATATCAAATCTGGCAGGGGATTTACCAAATTGTTCATATCCAAAACCCACGGTTGAGCCTTCACGGGATAAGGTAAATCTTTGTAAGTTATCCCTAAAATCTGCTATATCTGATTTTTTTGTATAGTAGATACTGCCCTGCCTGTCTATAAGACCAAAGGAAGGCTCGCCTGATGCAAATACAACCCCCCCTGACTTTAAGGGTATTATCCCCGTTATGGTATTTTTTGCCACAAAGATGTCTGAATATTTAAATCTTGCTGTATCCCATCTTCTTATAATAAACATCCCTTCATTATTTATTAAGTTTTGAGCCCTACCCCCTGCAAGGATGAACCTGCCATCAGGGGTGAAGGAGACGATAGCAAGATCTCCATTACCTATGCCTTTGGTGTCAAGGGTCTGGATAAATCTAAGATCATCCCCTGAGTAGATATCCACACTCTTTGAATCTTCAAACCCCACTGCAATCTTTCTGCCGTCAGGGGAGAAGCTGACCCCAAATGGTTGCCCTCCGCCTACTGCCTTTTTTTTGTAGATTAATCTAAAGTTTTTATCATAGAGCCTTATATAGCCATCAAGAGAGCTTGTGGCGAGCCTGCCTGATGCATCAAAGGCAGCCCAGTAGCTATCATCTCCATAGTCTTTGTCTTCAAAGACAGGATTATATCTGCCAGAGCTACTAACCCTATAGACCCTTATGCCGTCCCCACCCCCTAAACACGCCACAAGGTATCTACCGTCTCTTGAATAGGAGAGATGGTTTATTACATTGGGGAGACCTGTGAGCCTGGCAGTGATGGCACCTGTATCCCTAATAAATATATAGATAGAAACTGATTTATCCCATTCATAACCTGTCCAGCCACCTGCTGCAATGTGTTTTCCATCCGGTGAGATGGCTACTGCAGATATCTTACCTTCATTGCCTTCCCCTATGGGTGGTCTTAGGGTCTTTATAAGCCTGCCTGAGCCTGCCTCCCATAGCTTTATAGTCTTGTCATAAGAGCCTGTTACAATAAACCTCTCGCTGCTGTCTACCCCAATCCTTCTTATAGGTGCTGTGTGCATGCCTGTATCAATCCTCAAGATGGGCTCTGATGGTGGCTCTGCGGCAAGGACAGTGTTTAAAAGGATAAGCTGGAGAATGATACAGAATAAAAAGGGCTTTATAGACCTCATATGACCCCCTGGATAGATAAATAGGTAAGTGATTATTGAGATTATAGTCTTTTATAAAAACCTGTGCAAGAATTTAATCTGATTTTTGTTTTTTTATATGCTAAAATCTTATATGGACATGGTAGATACTTCAATCCTAAAAGAGCTATATTTTCTGTGGAGACCTGTATTCCCATACCTTGTTAGTTTTATAAAAGAGATATACAAAAGAGAGCATGGAGACATAATGGAGGTAGGGCCTTTTTGCGGCCCATTATTCTCGCTAAAATCAGAGAGAATAGGTGATAGGCACGTCATTGCCACTTTTCCAAGGGGAATGGGTAAGTTTTACAGAGATGAGGCGACCGCCAAAGGGCACAATGATATTTTAGTTGTAGAGTCCACTGACACCTTTTCTTGTTTGAAAGATAGCTGTTTTGATCTTATTATCTTCAGGGGCGGGCTCTTCTTCCCAGAACTGTTTCATGTTGATTATTGGAGGATCTACAGTTTACTGAAAAAAGGGGGCATAGGCCTTATAGGTGGCGGTTTTGGTATGTATACCCCCAAGGAAATTATTGAGGGGATAAAGGAGAGGTCAAAAGAGCTTAACCTCCTTGCAGGCAAAATAGATGTCTCGTTGAGAGAGCTTGAGGAAAGGATAATTCCAGAGCGATTAAAAGGGTTGATAGAGGTCTTTGCGGAAGGTGGTCTGTGGACCATCTTAAGGAAATAAACATAATGCAGGGTTAAGTTTTTGATTTGACTTTATCTGTAACCTATAATATTATTATCTAAAGCCTTATCTAAGGGTAGAAAGACCTGAGGAGAAGGGCAAAATTAGATGCTGAGATCAAGGGTGATCCTGAGATCAAAGGAGAAGAGATGGACCAGAAGATTGGTATCATCGGTATTATCGTTAAAGACCGAAAGAAAAATTCCCCGCCTGTAAACAAGATACTCTCTGAACACTCGGAGATAATAATCGGTAGAATGGGCATCCCTCAAAGGCAAGAGGATACCGGACTTATATCCCTTTTCGTAGAAGGAAATACAGATAGAATAGGCTCTCTTACCGGCAAATTGGGCAGCCTGAAGGGGATTACTGTAAAGAGTCTTTTAATGCCATTATCAGATAGATAGAGGAGGTCTAATAATGTTGGGAGTATTAACAAAAAAAGAAAGAGATTGGGTAGAAAGCGTTATTAAAGATGAAGAGATTGTGAAATATATGGAGAATGGAAGGGACTTCATAGACGACGATGATATCTGGGAGAGGCTCCAGAGAAACACTAAACCTGATAAAAACAGGATAAGGGATATTATCCAGAAGTCCCTGGAGATACAGACACTTGAACCCGATGAGACTGCAAGCCTATTAAACATTGAAGACCCTGATACCTGGCATGAGATATTTCAGGTTGCAAAAGAGATAAAGAGGAAGGTGTATGACAACAGGATAGTAACATTTGCCCCTCTCTATTGTGGGGACCTTTGTGTAAACAACTGTCTATACTGTGGTTTCAGGAGGGAAAATGTTGTTATAAAAAGGAGAAGGCTTGGCCTTGATGAGATAAGAAAAGAGGCCGAGGTCCTGGCAGGTGAGATAGGACATAAACGACTGATAGTCGTGTATGGTGAACACCCGTCTACGGATGCAGGTTATATCGCAGATACCATAAGGACCATATACGATGTGAAGGTGAAAACAAAAAACGGATATGGGCAGATAAGAAGGGTTAATGTGAATATTGCACCCATGTCTGTTGATGATTTGAGGTTGTTGAGGGATGTAGGTATAGGCACATATCAGGTATTCCAGGAGACATATCACCATGGGACATACAAGAGGCTACACCCTGAGGGGACATTAAAGTCTCATTACCAGTGGAGGCTTTACTGTCATCACAGGGCCCTTGAGGCAGGTGTCGACGATGTGGCTATAGGCGCTTTATTCGGTCTCTATGACTGGAGGTTCGAGGTCATGGGGCTCCTTTATCATGCAAGAGACTTGGAGAGGCAGTTCGGTATAGGCCCCCATACCATCTCTTTCCCAAGGCTTGAGCCTGCGGCAAATACTCCGTTTATCCAGGCAACTAACTATAGGGTATCTGACGAAGATTTCAAAAAAATCATAGCAGTAATAAGGCTTTCAGTCCCCTATACAGGTATGATCTTAACAGCCCGTGAGCCTGCATCTATAAGAAGGGAGGTCCTGCCCATAGGTATCACACAGACAGATGCGTCTACAAAGATAGGAATAGGCGCCTATTCAGACAGGTATACTGACCAGGAAGAGGATAGACAGCAGTTTCTTTTAGGGGACACAAGAAGCCTCGATGAGGTGATTAGAGAGCTTGCCCAGATGGGATATATCACCAGCTTTTGCACTGCCGGATATAGATGTGGAAGGACAGGGGACCGTATAATGACCCTTCTGAGGACAGGGAGGGAGGCTGTATTCTGCAAACTCAATGCAGTTTTGACCTTCAGGGAATGGCTCGATGATTTTGCATCACCGGAGACAAAGGCAGCAGGGGAACAAGTCTTGAAAAAAGAGATAGAAGAGATAAAAGATAAGCTCCCCCAGAATGTCTATGAAAAACTGCTTGAGTATTACAGGAGAATTGAGGATGGCGAGAGAGACCTCTACTTCTGAATTGTTTGAAAGATTCAATGTGGTGGCCAAAGAGATAAAGGATGAGTATAACGCCCATCTCTGGCTTATAGAGGTCTTCGGGAAGAGACACTCATATGTGGCAGGGTGCAAGGAGGATTCTTTTTTACCACCGGAGGTCATATATATAAACAAGAGGTTTGCTGTTGTCTCCAGTGATTGGGATAGGATACCTCTGGAGAAAAAAGAGGAGGTATTTTCTCTGGTAAGGGATTTCTGTAATTAGCCTTTTGATGAGGATTATCTAATAGCCCTTGGTGGAGAGGTCATTAAAACAGAGAGGGGGTTTAATACAAAGGCGGGTTTTATACCAAAAACACGACCGCCTGCCTGATTTCTTCACAGAGGAGGCATTATCAGGGCCTGATACAGTATTTGATGTTACAGAGGAGGAGATAGATGGGACATTAGATATAGTTTTCCAAGAGCAGGGATAGTGTTTTTTCCACACTACCTGGCTCTTTTGATTCCATCTCCCTTATATTTTTCTTGAGCCTGTAGTATGTCAATTCATCGTTTAAATCATCAAGATACCTGTATATACCCGCCCTCCTGCCAAACCTGAATACAAGTCTCTGTTCCTCACTTAGGGAAAAGAATCTATCTATTACTCCAAGGATTTTTTCCTTTTCTTCCGGTAACCTTCCATCTACCTCCTCTAAGAGGTTCAGTATGTGGTCACTTTTTATAGTGCTTGTGATACCTGAAAGCCCTTCTATAAGCATCTTTTCTTCCCGTAGTATCTCCTCTTCATGGGAGATCAAGAAATCACCGGACTCTACCTTTTCATAGAGGGGCATATCCCTTAAGACCTTTAAGGTCCTGAACCTTATAAAATCAGGGTCTATTTTATTCAGTGCATCTGCGGTCTCGGTGGCATGTTCAACCCACCATTTCTTTCCCCCCAGGCCAAGGACAACATATTCAGATAGCTCAATCCCTGATTCCTTGACCTTCCTTCCGCCCTCTATGTGCTCTTCCTTGGTTACACCCTTGTTAATATACCTCAATAGGAAATTGCTGCCTGATTCAAGGCCTATGTGGAGCCTTGTAAGACCTGCCTCTTTTAATTTTATAAGTTCCTCTACTTTTAGCCTCTTTGCAATGGTCCTTGAGCGGGCATAAGATGTAATCCTCTCTACAGTGGGCAACCTCTCCTTGAGGTATTTTAATGCCTCTGCCATAGTATCGGGGTTCATGGCAAGGGAGTTGGCATCCTGGATAAATACATTTTTCCCTCCAAAATATGCCCATATAAGGACACTTTTATAGCATTCATTATATGCGCTATTGGATAGGATAGAATCTGCAAGCCCCTCTGTTATCCTTCCGGCCAGCCCTGTCTTCCATGATGTCTCCATGATGTCATCGTATATTGACCTTATAGTGTCAATATCCCTTTTTATCTCATCCAGTTTCCTTTTTTCAAATCGCCTGCCTTTGTATGTATGGCAGAATGCACACTGGTTCCACGGACAGTTTCTTGTAAACCGGACAAGAAGGCTATAGGCCTCATTAGGTGGTCTTATGGGGCCTATCTCGTATCTTAAGGACCTATTCATTTTTTTCAGGGTGGATGGGGAATGCCGGGGTTGACATCTTGGACATCAATTTTTTCCTCTTCTTTCCCTGTGTGCTTTTCTTTCTTTTTCTAATAGATTCGGTTTTTTTTGTGTTCGATGGCATATCAAACCTCCTTTTTTTGAGTTAATTAACATAACATACTAAGCCCTGGTGTTCAACAGTTTGATTTTTTGCAGGATTATGGCAAGCCATTTTTATCTATCTGTTGACTTATTGAGATAAATCCTGTAATAAATTAGCACAAACCCCGATGCGCCTGTAGCTCAATAGGATAGAGCAACGGACTTCTAATCCGTAGGTTCCGCGTTCGAGTCGCGGCAGGCGCGTTTTTTTTATCTTCGAGATCATGGAAAATTTCTTTTGAGCTATCCTGAAAAAATACTTGAAATAGCATAGCTGATTTTTATATATTAACGCAATATACGAGCAGCCGATCTTCAATGGAAGGGAGTGAAAATCTCCCGCTGTCCCGCAACTGTGATGGCAAATGAAATCAGGATTGGCTTAAAGCCAGCCACTGTTCGCCTGAGGCGGATGGGAAGGCATCCTGATTGTGCCTAAGCCAGGAAACTTTGGGTCGGAGAAACTGCACGCATATCCTTACGAGGCATAAGGAGGTGCACCATGAAACAAAATCCAACCTGAATCTCTAAAACCTTTCAAATTACAGACACATACAAAGATTAAAAATAAGAAAGGAGAAGACATGCGTTTTATCTTTTTGAATATACTGGTGTTTTTGTTGATTGTTTTAAACCCCATGCTTACATCTGCCCAGCAGGGCCCTTATAAACTCGATGATATAGTTGTAACTGCATCGAGGATACCTGAACCCCTTTCGGAGGCCCAGGCAAATATCTCTGTAATCACAAAAGAAGACATAGAACAGATGGGTGCTACAACCATCATGGACATATTCAAGGCCGAGCCCGGTGTCTTTACGGCAAATCTCCTAAATAACCCAAAGACAGCCCAGATTGATATAAGGGGTTTTGGAGAGACAGCGCCGTCCAATGTCCTGTTTCTCGTGGACGGCAGGAGGATTAACGGGATAGATATGTCAGGGGCTGATTTAACCCAGATACCCATAGATATGATAGAGAGGGTCGAGATATATAGGGGTCCTGCAACGGTTCTCTTTGGTGACAATGCAGTAGCCGGTGCTATAAATATTATCATGAAAAAAGGTGAAGGCAAACCAAAGGCCAAGGCATCGGTTGTGGCAGGAAGTTACGGGCTTTTCTCACCAAAATTGAGTGCTTTAGGAAGACATGAGAAATTCAGCTACTATGCCCTTGCATCATCCTATGATACAGACGGATACAGGCACAATAACAGCTTAAGGACAAAAGACCTCATTGGCAATCTTTCCTTTGATGCCACAAAATTGCTTACCCTTTATCTCCAGACAGGATTCCACAGGGATACATATGGCCTGCCGGGTGCACTTTCTTTTAATGAATTAAAGACAGGTCAATATGACAGAAAGGATTCCAAAAACCCTGATGACTCGGCAGATACAGAGGATAATTTTGTAAATCTGGGTGCAGATATAAAACCCTTTGACGATGTTATCTTTTCTCTAAACGGCTCATACAGGACAAGGCATAACAGTGCTCAATA
>JAKPCK010000032.1 GCA_029553295.1 Deltaproteobacteria bacterium
AGCTTCAATGTCCTTTTGTAGATTTTTTCAGGTAGAACACCCTTCATGGATTCTCTCAGGATGTGTTTTGACAGGCCATTACGGAGCTTGAATTCAGATGGAAGGGAAAAAAGAAACTCTACAACCCTGTAATCGAGAAAAGGCAGCCTTGCCTCTATGGAGAAACTCATGGAGTTTTTGTCCTCTTCCCTTAACAACTGTGGGAGGGAGAATTTCATCCTGTTGTATAATGCCCTGTTCAGGTCTGTCATGCTGTACATGAGGGAGGGATACACAGAGTCCTTGGCATATCTTTTTATAAAACTCTTGTCTATGGCAGAATGAAAGTATCTTGACATGGCCTTGACCTTTAAAGATGCAGGAAGTGTTAAAAGTATAATCATAAGAAAGGCGTCATTTTCCCTGAAGCACCTTTTATAGCCTTTTATCTCGTCATAAAGCCCTGATAAATCCATTTTTTTTATTTTTTCAAGAAAAAGATAGGCAAAGAAAAACGGGTATCCACCCATGAGTTCATCACCGCCCTGGCCATCAAGCAGGACCTTTACATTGTGCTCGTGGGTCAACTTCATTACGCACCACTGGGCAAATATACTTGTCCCGCCGAATGGCTCCTCCTGATGTGTTATAAGGGAGGTAACATCATTAAGAAGGTCATCTACTGTAGGGGTTGTAAAATGACCTTCAAAATCACCGTGATGGATTACCTCATGGATATAGGGGGATTCATCTATGGATGGGTCGTCAAAGACCACGCTGAAGGATTTAAATCTCTCTGTAAATCTCGGACCGAATTGCCCTAGGTTGCAGACTATAGACGATGAGTCAAGACCGCCACTTAGGCATGTCCCTATCTCCACATCGCTTCTTAGCCTCAGTCTTATTGCATCTGTGAAGAGTTCTCTAAAGCGGTCTGATGCATCCTCAAAACCCCCATCCCATCTATTTTCAAGGGGTATATCATACCACCTCTTAATATCGAGTCTTTTTTTGACAAGGTCAAAGGTCATGTAATGACCGGGCAGTAGGCTGTGGATACCGTCAAAAAAGGTGTCTTCGCTGTAGTTATAGAAATTGTATAAAAGATAGTCAAAGATTGCGGTCTCATGAGGTCTTGCTTTTCTATCGGATAGAAAAATAATGGGCTTTATCTCTGATGAAAATATAAATCTTCCGTTATAAAACATATAATACAGTGGTTTTACACCAAATCTGTCCCGTGCAAGAAAAAACCTCTTTTCAAGGCTGTCATAGATACAAAAGGCAAACATGCCGTTGAATCTGTCGAGTGCGGATTCCCCCCATTCCTTGAATGCATATATTATGACCTCGCTGTCTGTGTCTGTTGAAAACATGTGGCCTTTTTCTTTTAGCTCCTGTCTCAATTCAATGTAATTGTATATCTCGCCGTTAAAGACAAGGTAATACCTGGCCTCACTATCTACCATAGGCTGCCTGCCGGCAGAGGTGAGGTCAATTATGGACAATCTTCTGTGGCCCAGAGACATCTCATCATCCAAAAAAAAGCCCTCATCGTCAGGCCCCCTGTGGCACAATAACTCCATTGCCCTATTCAATTGTTCTTTATTTTTCCAGTTGAATCCTACAATCCCGCACATAATCCTTGAGAAATCTTAACAGGTTATCCCTCTCCTGAGAAAAAGAGGGCTCAAGCTCGCCTTTTCTTAAAAGTTCTTTGACTTTCAAGATGGTCTCTTTTAG
>JAKPCK010000051.1 GCA_029553295.1 Deltaproteobacteria bacterium
AAAAAAATAGATTTTTTAAAACCTATACCTTTGCAGAATTTACATAAGTCTTAGTAAAGATATGGGTTCTCAAAAAAATATATACAGTTCCTTTTCATCATGGTATTATCATTACCTGAGCTTAAAAGATAATAAAGGCCCAATCTGTTAATATGCCCGGTTTCAATCTATACCTAAGTAACCGTCTTGAGATACTTGTTGATATGCTTGCCCTTATTGTGGAGAAGCCCCTGTCATCACCTTTTAAAAGCGAGATAATAGTTGTCCAGAGCAAGGGGATGGAGAGATGGCTATCCATGGAACTGGCAAAGAGGTTTGGTATATGGGCAAACTGCAGGTTTCCGTTCCCGGACAACTTTGTCTGGGAGATGTTCAGTATTTTTTTAAGGGACACCCCTGACATAAGCCTCTTTACGCCACAGGTCTTGTCCTGGCGTATCATGGATGTCTTGCCTGATTTTATAGATAGATCTGAATTCAGCCGTATAAAAAAATACATAGGAGATGATATAAACCAGTTGAAGGCATTTCAGCTTTCAGAACGTATAGCCGATGTGTTTGACCGATATACTGTCTATCGTCCTGAGATGCTTATCCAGTGGGATAGACAGAGACCTATAGACTGGCAGGAGGTCCTGTGGAACAGATTAACACAAGGGGCTGAAGGTAAAAACAGGGCATATATGCTCTACAGGTTCTTAGATTTTATTCAAGAATACAAATCGGGAACCTTGAAGGATGTATTGGATAACAAAGGCCAGCCCCAAATAACAGAAGAACTGCCGGAGAGGGTATCCATATTCGGTATATCAGCTCTGCCGGACTATCATCTAAAGGTAATCAAGGCCATATCGCAAATAATAGATGTCCATTTTTTCTTTATGAGTCCAACAAGTGAATACTGGGGCGATATTGTCCCGGAAAGAAAGGCAGCAAAGATAGACAGGTCAGACCTCCATTTTGAGGTTGGCAACCCCCTTTTGGCATCTATGGGCAGGATGGGGAGGGATTTCTTCAATGCCATCATAGAGGATGCTGATGAATATAAATTATTTGATGAACCAAGAGGAGACAACCTCCTTGCCACAATACAATCGGATATCTTCCATCTAAGATGGAGGGGTAAAGACATGGATAAGGCATTGGTATCTGAGGATGATATATCAATCCAGTTGCATTCTTGCCACTCGCCTATGAGGGAGATAGAGGTCCTTTATAACAACCTCCTTTTTCTCTTTGAGAGATACAGGGGCCTTAAACCCAGGGATATTATTGTCATGACCCCTGATATAGAGACATATGCCCCTTTTATATCAGCGGTCTTTGACGGCTATCATGATGAAAGGGTCAAGATCCCCTATTCCATTGCAGACAGGGGTGCTGTAACTGAAAGCCCTATTATCAATGTATTCTTAAAGATACTAAAACTCTTAAGCAGTAGGTTTTATGCATCAGAGGTCATGGATATTATAGACGACCTCCATGTTAAAGAGAGGTTTAAGCTCAAAGACAAAGACATTGAGGCAATCCTGAGGTGGGTTGTGGATACCAATATAAGATGGGGCATAGATGAAAAACATAGAGAGACCCTGGGCAACCCAAGGTTCAGGGATAACACCTGGCAGGCAGGGATTGAGAGGCTGCTCCTGGGGTATTCCATGTTCAGCAAAGAAGAAGAGCTTTTCCAAGGGATACTTGCCTATAATGACATGGAAGGTGACTATATCGAGACCTTAGGGCATTTCCTTGAATTCCTGTTACCACTTTTCGAATATTCAAAAAAAATAACATACCAATACAGACTTGATGAGTGGGCAGGATTGCTTGAGGGCATCCTTGACACATTTATCTCTGTGAACGAGGAATCGGCAAGGGATGTCCAGTTTATAAGGGAGACAATCCTGACCCTGAAAAAAATCAAGGCTTCTGCAGGGTTTGATAAGACCGTGTCTTATAGTGTAATCCTTCATTATCTCAAAAACAGGCTCAATGTAAGGGGGTTTTCAACAGGTTTTATAACAGGGGGCGTTACCTTCTGTGAGATGCTGCCCATGAGGAGCATACCTTTCCAGGTTGTGGCATTAATAGGGATGAACAATGATACCTATCCAAGGGAATATAAACCCCTTGGTTTTGATTTGATGGCAAAAAACCCGAGAAGGGGCGATCGCTCATTGAGAGATGAAGATAGATACCTATTTTTAGAGGCAATCCTCTCGGCAAGGCTCTGTCTATATATAAGCTATACAGGCCAGAGCATAAAGGACAACAGCCCTATCCCCCCCTCTGTCCTGGTAAGTGAACTTCTCGATTACATAGAAAAAGGGTTTTTTCATCCAGAAATGAAACCCCTGGATATCATAACAAAAAAACACCCCCTCCAGGCTTTCAGCCCCAGATACTTTCAAAAAGACAGCAACATCTTCAGCTATTCCCAGGAGGACTATGAGGCAATAACCGCCAATATGGAGAAAAAAACTGTGGAGAGGCCTTTTATAATAACACCTTTAAATGAGCCTAATGTTGAATTCAGAGACATCACCAATACAGAACTCAAGAGGTTCTTTAGCCACCCTGTGAGATATTTCTTTAATAACAGACTGGGTATATTTCTTGATGAAAAGAGCATAATGCCAAAAGATGAAGAACCCCTTGAATTAAACAGCCTTGATAAATTCATTATAAGGGCAAAACTAACAGATAAAATGGTCTCTCGCATTGAGCAAAAAAAGGTTATAGAGGCCATCTATGGACAGGGTATACTCCCGCCAGGTTCACCTGGGAAGGTCTCTATTGATCGCACACTCCATGAGGCTGAAAGATTTTTTAAAAAGATAGCAGATTATATAGATGAGAAAAAAGACCCCATAGATTTCAGTATTGATTTAGATGACTTTAGGATAAAGATAAGGATTGACGATATATACAGCCCCGGGATGGTCAGATACCGGTGTTCAAGTAAGATAAAGGCAATATATATCATTGAGCTATGGATAGACCATGTGCTTATGGGTCTTTATAGCCCCAACAGATCCTTTTATTTAATCATGGACGAGACACATTCCTTTAAACCCCCGGAAAAACCCAGGGATATTATAAAAGAACTCCTCGAGATATACAGACAAGGGATAAAGATGCCCATTAATTTCTTTCCCGAGACATCCTTTTCATATACAGAGCAATTGTATAAAAAGGGGCATGACGCTGCCCTTGTCTCAGCAAAAAATAAATGGAAAAACGACCGAAATGAGGAAGCAGAATCAGATGACCCATATTACAGGTTTTGCTTTGGTGACTCTGACCCGCTGGATGAGACATTTACCGAGATGGCAAGGGTTATATGTGGACCCCTTATAGAACATATAGATTGAGGGTATTATCATGAAGGCATTTGACCCTGTTTATACACCCCTTCTGAACACGAAAGGATTAAACCTCGTAGAGGCCAGCGCAGGAACAGGAAAGACCTATGCCATTGCCAGCATCTTTGTCCGCCTCCTTATTGAAAATAATCTCAAGATAAATGAGATACTCGTCATCACCTACACGAATGCTGCAACCAGTGAGCTTAAAGAGAGGATAAGAACAAGGATAAAAGAGACCATTGATGCGTTCACCATAGGTGATTCAGGGGATGCATTTCTAAAAGAGCTAATACAAAAGATAGGTGACATAGAAACAGCCAAAAAAATGCTCATTAACGCCATAAACGATTTTGATACAGCCCCTATTTTTACAATACACGGCTTCTGTTTAAGGGTATTAAGACAGTATGCCTTTGAGAGCCTCTCCCTATTCGATACAGAACTGGCAGAAGAGGATGATGACCTCATGGATGAGATTGTCCGGGACTTCTGGAGGATAAATCTCCTGGGCGAATCACCATTTTTTCTCAATTATTCCCTGGAAAAGCTAAAAATCGAACACCTGTATACCCTTGCGAAAAAATTCAATACAAATACATCTGTTATCATAGAGGGAGATGGTTTAACAGATATGGGGGACATAGAAAATGAATCAGAGATAGAATGTCTTGAGGCATACAAACAGGCATTCAAGTTGTGGAGGGAATCAAGGGATTTTATAATTGACTTTCTAAGAAACAATAAATCACTGAACGGAAATATATACAGAAAAAAACTCGACGCAATAGTAGATAAAATAGAGGTATATTTCAATTCTGGTTACCCCCTGCCCTTGCCAGAAGATCTACACTACCTCTGTTTTGACCCACCTGTTAAAGGCGCTTTAAACAAAAATGGGATCCTACCTGACCATATCTTTTTCAAATCATGTGATATATTGAGAAAAAAGGCCAACACCCTTACAGAGATTTATGACAAAAAGATTATAGGTTACAGAAGACTCCTTCTGGAATATACAAAGAAAGAACTGAACAAAAGAAAGCAAAATAGAAATACACGTTCCTTTGATGACCTGCTCATTGACCTCTATAATGCCATATCAGAAGAAGGGGGTAAAGACCTTGCTGAACTTATAAGCAGAAGATACAGGGCTATCCTGATAGACGAGTTCCAGGATACAGACCCTATCCAGTACGAGATAATAAACAATGTGTATAAACAAGGCGATACAGTAGTCTTTATTATAGGTGACCCGAAACAGTCTATATACAGCTTCAGGGGTGCCGATGTATTTTCCTATATGAAGGCAGCAAGGGACGCCCATGTCCGCTGGACCTTGGAGAAAAACTACAGGTCATCTGAAAGGCTTATAAAGGCCATAAATACCATATTCGAGGGCACACAAGACCCCTTTTTATTCAATGAACTCCAGTTTATACCTGTGAGATCTGGAGACCCTGATAAACAGGGTGACCTCAAGATAAGGGGTAAACCAGACATCTCTCCCTTGAAGATATGGTTTTTAGAGAGGACAGAGGATAAAAAATTTATAAACGCACCTGAGGCAAGAAATGCCATATATAACGCCACAGCAGACGAGATTGTAAGGCTTGTCACCATGGGTGATAGGGGTGAGATACAGATAGACGACAGACCCCTATCTGCAAAGGATATAGCTATTCTTGTGAGAAAAAACAGAGAGGCAATCCAGATGCAGAGGGCATTAAATAGGGTGAATATACATGGTGTTATATACAGTTCAGATAGTATATTCGCAAGCTCCGAGGCAAAAGACATCCTCTATATCATCTCTGCCATAAATGAACCAGGTGATGAATCAAGACTAAAGGCTGCCATGATAACGGATATAGTAGGCCTAAAGGCAGATGAACTTGCAAGGATGACAGAGGATGAGAGGCAGTGGAATGAATATGTGGAGAGATACGAATCTTATAAGAATCTGTGGATAAGAAACGGCTTTATAAATATGGCAAGGCAGCTCCTTTCACAGGAGAAGGTAAAGGCAAGACTCCTTTCGATGCCCCAGGGTGAACGTAGGCTCACCAATGTCCTCCATTTAATAGAGCTTATACACAAGGCCTGTGTCCGGCAGAGGCTTAGCATAGAGGGTGCAATAAAATGGCTGGAAAACAAGATAGAAAAGGAGGGTGCATCCCAGGCCGAAGAATATCAGTTGAGACTCGAGACAGATGAAGAGGCTGTAAAGATTGTTACCATTCACAGGAGTAAGGGGCTCGAATATCCTGTGGTATTCTGCCCTTTGACCTGGGGACAGACAGGTTCAGACAAAAAAGATATAGTTATGTTTCACGATGAAAAGAACAACTACTCCCTTAAGATAGATATAAAAACCAACCCTGAAGAATCATCTAATAAACATATGGAGATTGAGAGACTTGCAGAAGACATAAGAATCCTCTATGTTGCCATGACAAGGGCAAAAAAGAGGTGTTATATTGCCTGGGGTGGCATAAATACCTCAGAGGGTTCAGGTCTTGGATATATCCTCCACTCTCACAATGCATTATCAGATGGCTTTTCCTTAGAAGGGATGAAGAGATATATAAAAAATCTATCTGACAATGACATAAGGTCAAGGCTCCATGAGCTTGTTAGAGAATCAGACAATACCATAGAGGTTATACCCCTGCCAGCTTATGAAGGTAAACCCTATGAATACTGCTCATCAAGGGAAGACACATTAAGCCCAAGGTTATTTAAAGGCAATATAGATAAGACATGGCGTGTGGTAAGCTTTTCTTCCCTCATATCCACAAGGCAGCAGATAGCAGAACTGCCTGACAGGGATACAGGCATAAGAACCCACCTGATTGAATCTATAGGCGTGCCTACTCAAAGGGATGACATATTTGGTTTTCCCTCAGGGACAAAGGCAGGCTCATGCCTCCACGAGATATTGGAGCATATAGATTTTTCATTAAAAGATCACGATGAGGCAAAGACACTGATTGATGAAAAGCTGTCCCAATATGGGTTTGAAAGAGCATGGTTAGATACAATATTCAATAAGATAAAGGATGTCTTAACAGCACCTCTTGATGCCTGTAATGAGACATTCACCCTCTCCATGATAAAAAAAGACCAAAGGCTCCATGAGCTTGAGTTCTATCTACCTTTAAACCTTATTAAACCCAAGGGCTTGGGGAAGATACTGGGTAAACATCCCGGTTTTACTGAAGATAAAAACCCGGAAGAACTCATAATGAATCTCGGCTTTTCTCCGGTCGAGGGCATGATGAGGGGTTTTATGGATATGGTCTTTGAATACAAGGGCAGGTTTTATATAGTAGACTGGAAGTCAAACCTTTTAGGGGACAGGATAGAGGATTATAATGGGGAAACAATAAAAAAGGTAATGGCTGATGAGTATTATTTCCTCCAGTATCACCTCTATACAGTTGCGCTGAACAGCCTTCTTTCCTTCAGGGACAGAGGCTATTCCTATGAGAAAAAATTCGGCGGTATATTCTACATATTCATAAGGGGTGTATGGCCTGATAAAGGCAATGACTACGGCATATTCTATGACATACCAAAAAAAGAACTTATAGACGAACTTACAGCCTATTTAAAGGGTTCTTAAAGACATGGCAGAGAGAAACGAAACTGGTTTTTCAGGCATACACAGGTATTTTGCAGATTTTATGGTATCCCTGTCCAATAACCTGTCTCAAGATGAAAAAAGATACCTCTGGCTTGCCTCTGCCCTGGTGAGTTATTTTGTAGAAAAAGGGCATATCTGTATAGACCTTCAGGGACTTGCAGGCACAGAACACCCTATTGATGAAGATGACAGATTTAAGTCTGTTAGATGCCCAGATTTAAGTTTATGGTTGGATGCACTGAAAAAAGCAGATGTAGTAGGTGGGCCACAGGAGAAAAGACCCCTTATACTCACTGACAATGGCAGGCTCTATTTAAATAGATACTGGCAATACGAGAGGTCTTTTATCGGGGGCATAATAAGGAAATTAAACCTCTCCACTGATTGCATAGACGAGGCCTCCTTGGATAAGATTCTCAACAGGCTGTTTCCAAATCAACACGAAAAAGAAGAGGATATGCAGAGAAAGGCAGCAAAGAATGCGGCAACAAAAAATTTTCTCGTCATATCAGGCGGGCCGGGTACAGGGAAGACATTCACCATAGTCAAGATTATCGCCCTATTATTAGAACTAAGCAATAACAAGCTGTCAATAGCACTGGCTGCCCCAACAGGAAAGGCTGCTCAACGATTAAAGGCAGTGATAAAGGATGCAAGGGATAAGATTGACTGCCCAGATGAAATCAAAAGACATATCCCAGAGGATGTTTTAACCATACACAGGCTCCTCGGGGCATCATACAGGACAAGGCGTTTTAGGTTCCATGAGGATAACCCCTTACCTTACGATGTAATCATCATAGATGAGGCATCCATGATTGACCTACCCCTCATGTCAAAATTTCTTTCGGCAATACCCATAAAGACAAGGCTGATACTCGTGGGCGATAAGGACCAGCTCTCATCAGTGGAGCCTGGTGCTGTATTTGGGGATATATGTGAGGGTGCAGAGGATATTGATAGCTCTATTGTCATACTGAAAAAGAATTATCGTTTCACTGAAGATAGTGGTATAGGTATATTGAGTGAGCTGGTGAAACAGGGCAGGGGTAAAGATGCATTAAATATACTAAAGGCGGGTAGATATGAGGACATCATATGGCACCATATCCCTTCCCCTGATATCCTGCCCATGATGATAGAAAAAAGCATTACAGATAGGTATTCAAGATATATAAAGTCCACTGATGTGGAAGAGGCCTTCAGGTATTTCGACGAGTTTCATGTCTTATGTGCATTGAGACACGGTCCGTATGGTGTTATTGCCGTCAATGAATTGATAGAGAAAGACCTGGAGAAAAAGGGGTTGATAAAAATAACAGGCCGGTGGTATAGAGGAAAACCTGTAATGATTACTGTCAATGACTATTCATTGAAGCTGTTCAATGGAGATACAGGCATAGTATTTCCCGATAGAGACAATAAGGATATGCTCAGGGTATACTTTAAAACAGAAGACGGGGGACTCAGAAAGGTGGTTCCTGCAAGGATTGGTGACTATGAGACTGCATATTCCATAACAGTCCACAAGAGCCAGGGCTCTGAATTCAACGATATCATCATTATCCTCCCGGATAGGTCATCGGAGATATTGACAAGGGAACTCATCTACACCGCTATTACAAGGGCAAAAAGAGGGGTCGAGATATGGGGTAATGAAGACGTATTTATAGAGGCAGTGGAAAAAAGGATAGAAAGACAGTCGGGGATAAGGGATGCCCTGTTTTCTATCCCCCGAAATCAGGGTTAATAAACTCTATCCTGTCACCCTGTTTAACAATGGTGGATCCGTATCTCTGGGGGAATACATACCTGTTGTTCTGCTCTACAATCAGTCCGCCATCCCTCTCATTGTAAATCTCTATAAGCCCTGCTATGGTAATATCTTTAGGGACAACCTCCCTGACGCCGTTTATTACAACCTCAATCTTATCCCTGGCCGCCATCTTACCTCCTCTTTAAAACTCTATAAACCTGCCCTGTATCTACTGCAGACAGGGCATTCAGGGTTTTTTTCTACCTTCACCTCCCTAAAGAGCATATCTATACCTGAAAAATATAATAATCTCCCCTTTAATGTGCCCTCTATGCCCAGTATAAGCTTTATGGCCTCCATAACCTGGATAGATGCAATAATCCCAGGTGTAGGCCCTACAACGCCGATAGCCCCTTTCTTTTTTATGTCAAAGGGGAATAAGCAGTCAAAACACGGGGTCTCATGGGGGACAAAGGTGGTAACCATACCGCTGAAACCGTCAACACCACCGTATATAAAGGGTATGGATTTTTCAAGGGATACACGGTTCAAGACCCTTCTTGTCTCAAGGTTATCTGTTGCATCCACTATGATAGAGGCATCTGCTATAAATGCTGATGACTCTAAATCATCTATGGAACCTGTAATTGCCTCTATATTACAGTAAGGATTTAGTCTTTTTAATTTCTCCAGGGCAGAAACAGATTTTTCCTTTCCCATATCATCTGTCCAGTGGATGACCTGACGGTTCAGATTGGTGGTATCCACCACATCCCTATCAATAATCCTCAAGCTTCCTATACCTGCTGCAACGAGATACATGGAAGAAATAGAGCCGAGCCCGCCGAGCCCTGCAACAAAAACACAGGCATCTTTCAGTCTTTTCTGTCCTTCTATGCCGATTAAGGGCATGATTATCTGTCTGTTGTATCTTCTGAGCTCCTCTTCTGACAATGATATTTCTCTCTGGCCTGTATATTTCATGCTATCAGCTTATATTAATTGAGAAATTTTATGGAGTCAAGGGTTTATCTTGATGAATTTCATTGCTTAAAAGTCAATTTTTTTGTAATATACAAAGGATTGCAGAAAAAACCAATGTTTTTTCCAATCAGTTATTGCAAAAATAAAAAAGTAAGGTTATCTTTTGATAAATTTATCCAGAATGAGGTGATAGATAATGGGCAGTGTTTTAAAATGGCGTAAAAAGAAGATAAGAAAGCATAAATACAGAAAACTTAGAAGAAGAACAAGACACCAGAGAAGAAAGTAACGCAGGTTCTCCTTCTAAAGAGGAAAAGGGGTTATTATGGACAATGGTCTCATAGGCATAGTTGTTGGAGGGGGGCCAGCCCCCGGCATAAACGGGGTTATAAGCTCTGCAACCATTGAGGCGATAAACCACGGTAAAAAGGTAATAGGCATTGTCGGTGGTTTTAAACCTCTTTTAGAGGGCGATACCAAGAGCATTATACATCTCACCATAGACCTTGTCTCACGGCTGCATACTACAGGGGGTTCCATACTAAAGACATCCCGTGATGCACCAGGTGATGTGAAAAAGAATTTCAAAACCCTCATGTCAACACTAAAAAAGATAGGCATAAAAAACCTCATCACCATAGGCGGCGAAGGCACACTCTTTATGGCAAAATGGATAGAGCAGGAGGCAAGGGGTTCCATAAATGTTGTCCATATGCCAAAGACAATAGATAATGACATACCCCTGCCAGGTGGGTTCTCTACCTTTGGCTATCAGACTGCAAGGCATGTAGGTGTCGAGATAGTGAAAAATATCATGGAAGATGCAAAGACCATGGGCAGGTGGTATTTCATATCAACAATGGGGCGTCACACCGGACACCTTGCCCTCGGTATAGCTAAAGCAGCAGGTGCAACAATAGCATTGATACCAGAGGAGTTCCCGGAGAAAAAACTATCCTTTAAAAAGGCTGCCGACATACTGACAGGTTCAATTATCAAAAGGCTTTCTATGGGTAGAGACCATGGCGTAGCAATAATGGCAGAGGGGATATCAGAAAAATTCCACATAGAGGAATTGAGCCAGTATGAAGACATTGAGAGGGATGAAAAGGGTGGTATAAGGCTATCGGATATACAGCTTGGCAGGGTACTTAAGAATTTTGTTATAGAAACGTTAAAATCACTGGGTATAAATGCCACAATAGTAGACAAAAATATAGGCTATGAATTAAGGGCAGCCGAGCCCATACCCTTTGACATTGAATACACAAGAAACTTAGGATACGGTGCTGTTCATTTTCTCTTAAGGGGTGGGACAGGGGCATTGATTGCCTTTTATGAAGGAAACCTGAGACCCATACCCTTTGTTGAACTCTTTGACTACAATACAGGCAAGGTCAAGATGAGGTATGTGGATATGACATCCCAGTCCTATGAAGTAGCAAGAAACTATATGATAAGGCTCGAAAAAGAAGACTTCCAGGGTGAGAGGCTAAAAAATATCGCCCGTGCAACTAATCTGACTCCAGAGGAGTTTAAAGAGAGATTCAGCTACATAGTAGAGACACCATATATCCATCAATAAGGTCAAAAGAAATACAGGCGATAGGTGATAGGCTATAGGTGATAGGTGATAGGTTATAGGTGATAGATGATAGGCTTATAAGGCCTAAAATCCCGTTATTAGTGTGGAATAACTCCGGAGCAAGACCCATGGGTCTCTATTCCTGAACTACATCCTGTCTTTTAATGGGGATAAATAGGAATTTTATAACCTTGCTATCCATCCCCAGTAGACCAGAAAAAAGTTCAAAGCCCATCCCGTCAGGCTCTTTTTTTATCTCAAAGATAAAGGCAAATCTCTTCCTCCAACTCTGGGCATCCTCTTCTTGTGTATAGAGGCCATAGAGTATATTTGTAATAAGTCTATCCCCCTTTTTTTTCTTTTCATATAATGTAATCAAAGGCTTTATTATCACATCCACCCCTTCATATCTAAGGGGTAATATGGAAGGAAAATAGAAATTATAATCACCCTTATTGCCCCTGTATTCAAAAAAAGGCCAGATGTTGAAGAAACTGCCCTTTTCATCCTCTATGTATCTGTTTATAACAAGAAGCCACCTATAGAGATACCTTTCATCACCTCTATACCACACTGAATCTCTATATACAGGCCATAAGACAGAATATTTAATGTCCTTTTCATTTCTATCATAGGTATAAAAAGGAAATACGCTTATGCCCTCTCTGTCCTCACCCTCAATCTTTGTATAGATAGGCCAGAAAAGATCAAGCTGTGTCTTATACTCTGTCTTTTGTCTTGTATAGATAGGCCACATTACAGATTTGAACTCGCTCTTTTTTGACTTTGCATCAAGATAAAAGGGTATGGCGAAAAATGATTTTACAGGGTCTTCTGTATTGAGCCCCTTTTGACCTTGAAAAAAGATGGGCCATAGAAAAAAACTCGATTTGCTCTCACCCTCTCTGTTTCTGTAGCCAAAAAGAGGCCACATCTTTATACCCTCTTCCTTCCCGCTATAGAATGCAAAGAAAGGCCATAGGATATTTGTCTTTCTTGCCTTGTTGGCCTCTGAATAGCTGTAGATGGGCCACATAAAAAAACCCATCTCGTCTTTGTTAAACCTGTCATAGAGCCTCCCATAAAAAGGAAAAACCCCGAAATAACTACCTTTTTTTGATTCACCCCAAAAAAAGGGGAAAATGGCTGTGTTATCCCTGTTATCATCATTTTTTTTCATAAAAAAGGGGACAAAATAGGATGTATCTTGATTGGTCTTACCCAAAGGATAGAGATATCTGTAAGTGCCACCATCCTGAGAATCATACGAGAATAGAAGGGGCCTTATGGCCAATGTGGTGGATTCCTTGTCTTTTTTGTAAGAAAAAAGGGGGCCTAAAAAATTCCTCTCCCCATCGAGCTCCCATGTCAGGGGCCAGAAGGCATTTAATGTGCAGGGAAATAAGAAAATCAGTAAAAGTATTATCCGTATCAAAACATCAGACCAAAAATAGTCCCCAGTATGGTTATGGGTGTCATCTCAGAGATACCATCAGCACCTTTCTGGAGCTTTTTCATGGCCTTCTCTGTCTCCACATAAAGACTATCATCTTTTGCAAGTTTACCAAGGGTGCCCTCTCCCTTTTTAACACCATCTGTTATGTCCTTTAAGTTTTTCACAGTGTCCTTGGCATCATTATAGAGGGAATCGTCCTTTACGAGTTTACCCAGAGAGCCCTTACCCTGTTCTATATCTGAGGAAATGCTCTTTAATGAGGCCATGGTATCCTTTGCGTCATTATATAATTTCTCATCCTTTATGAGCATCCCAAGGCTTCCCTTACCGCTTTCCACATCCGTTACAATCTTCTTCAGCCCTTTCATTGTATCATCGGCATTGGCTATTACACTGTTGATACTGTTTTTATTGTCCTTGATAATGTCTTTGAACTCCCCGGTTATAGTCTGGATATTGTCAATACTCTTTTTTATGCCTGCCTTTTCCTTCTCTCCGAGTATCCCCTGAAACTCCTCAATGGTATCGCCGAATTTCTTTGCAGCAGTGCCTACCTGTGTGAATATCTCATCAAAACTTGGTGAGGTCAGGACATTACTCATCTTTTCACCGCTGGACAGCATCTTCTTTTCTTTTCCGGGTAAAATCTCAAGGTATTTATCACCGAGGACACCCTGCGTCCTCACGGCTATTATACTGTCTGAGGGTATCTGGACACCCTCTTTTACAGAAAACCTCACCAGTGCCTTGAAATTGTCGAGCTTGACACTCCTTATCCTCCCTACCTCGACGCCGGCAATGAGAACCGGTGACTTTGTATCAAGCCCGTTGGCATTATCGAGATATACCATAAGGTCATATCCCTTATCGCTTAAAACCCCAAATTTCCCTATCCTGATGGACATATAAAATAATATTATAAATCCTATCAAAACAAGAATGCCCACCTTGAACTCCGGTGAGAGTCTTCCCTGTTTCATCTATCACCTCCTGAAAAACCTGGTATACCTGTGGCTTTTAAAAACTCTTTTATCTCTTCCTTCTTGCTCTGTCTTATCTCCTTAGGTGTCCCGAATTCTATAATCCTTCCATTGTAAAGCATGGCAACCTTATGGGCAATCCTGAACATGCCGAGTATGTCGTGGCTTATGACAACATAGGTTTTCTGGAGCCTCTCCTGGGTCTCTTTAATCAAATCGAGTATAGTCAGGGCTGTTATAGGGTCAAGGGCACTTGTTGGCTCATCAAACAGTATGATATCCGGGTCAAGTATCAATGCCCTTGCAAGACCAACCCTCTTTCTCATACCGCCGGACAACTCAGAAGGCATCTTGCTGTCAAATCCTGCAAGACCCACATTTCTCAGTCTTTCCTGCGCCATCCTCAGTATCTCTTTTTCCGGCAGCTTTGTATGCTCCCTCACCGGGAATGCCACATTGTCAATAACGTTCATGGAATCAAAAAGGGCTGCCTCCTGAAACAACATACCGAACTTCTTTCTCACCTCGTTTAGGTCTTTTTCATTTAGCTTTGTTATGTCTGACCCCTCTATCCATATCTCACCACTGTCAGGTTTTAGTAAACCTATTAGGTGTTTCATGAGGACGCTCTTGCCGCCGCCACTTTTACCTATAATAACAGTTATCTCGCCCCTTTTTATCTCAAGGTTGACCCCATCAAGGACCTTCTGGCTTGCAAATGTCTTGTGCAGGTCATTTATCTTTATTACAATCCCGTTATCATTCATTTTTAAAACATCAATGAGGTGAGGACATAGTCAGCAATCAGAATAGAAACACTGGATATTACTACAGATTCTGTTGTTGATCTACCTACACCCTCAGCCCCTCCCTTTGTGTAAAAACCTTTATAACAGGCTACAACGCTTAGGATGATGCCAAAGCATGCTGCCTTTACAAGACCGTTGTATATATCATCCAGTTCAAGATATTTGGTCATCTTATTTATAAAAGCACCCTCATTTATCCCAAGGAGCTTGACACCCACAAGCCAGCCCCCCACTATACCTACAAAATCAGATACTATTGTTAAGACAGGCAACATAAAAAAGGATGCCACGACCCTCGGTGTGACAAGGTATTTTATTGGGTTTAGTGCCATCACAATCAGGGCATCTATCTGCTCTGTCACCCTCATTGTCCCCAATTCTGCCGCCATAGCCGAGCCAGCCCTCCCTGTCACCATAAGGCTTGTAAGCACAGGACCCAATTCCCTTGTCATACTCAAGGCCACTGTTGTCCCGACAAGACCTTCTGCCCCGAATTTTCTGAAGCCATAGTATGATTGAAGGGCAAGGACCATGCCTGTGAATGTCCCTGTAATGATGACAACCCCGGCGGATTTAACACCTATGAACTCCATCTGTTTAAATATATAATTAAGTTTCAAGGGTCTCCTGAATGCCCAGTAGACACCGCTAAAAAACATAAGCCCTATCCCGCCCAATTCCCTCAATATATAAACAACAGTACCTGAAATCCTTTTTATGAGATTAACCAACATACGTCCTCTGTATCTTTCTCGATACCCTGCATAGCACCTCGTATGGTATTGTACCCTCAAGATGCGCTATCTCATCTGCTGTTATAGAACCATCTCTTCCACTGCCCATGAAAATGACCTCATCACCCACCTTGAAATCATCATGACCTGTTATATCAACAAGTATCCAGTCCATACAGACCCTACCAACAATACAGCATCTCATATCTTTTATCAATACAAATCCTCTGTTGGATAGAGCCCTTGGATACCCGTCTGAATACCCAAGAGGGATATAGGCTATCTTTGTTTTATCTTCCCCTGTCTTGAATGTCCCCCCATAGCTCAGGGAACAACCCCTTGGGAATGTCCTTATAAGGGCTATCCTTGAAGAAAGCCTCATCACCTGTTTAAGTCTTATTTTGTCCATCAAAGAAAGGTCAGGATAAGAGCCATAAAGACCTATGCCCAACCTTACCATATTGAAATGTGCCTCCGGATAATTCAGTATTGCACCTGTATTGGCCATATGGACATACTGAGGGTCTATACCATGAGCCCTCATGGTATTCAATATATCTCTGAACCTACCTACCTGCCCCAGACCATAGTCATCCCTTACCTCTGATGAAGAAAAATGACTCATTATGCCCTCAACATGGATATTTTTTGCTCTCTTTATAATCTCAATAACATAAGGGACATCATCTTGGTTGAAACCCAGTCTGCCCATGCCTGTATCAAATTTTACATGGATGTTTATAGATGAATCAAAGCCCATGCCCTCATCGGCAATCCTCTTTAGGGCCTCCATATCATAGATAACAGGGGCAAGGTTATGCTGGATAAAGGGTCTTGTGTTATCCCAGGGTAATATCCCGCTCATCACCAGTATAGGGGATTTTATACTGTTTTTTCTCAATTCAATGGCCTCTTTTAGCGTGGCAACACCGAAGTATCCTGCACCTATAAATTCAAGCCTCCTTGTTACCTCAACGGCACCATGGCCATAGGCATCTGCCTTAACAACACACAGTATCTTCACATCATGGGATAGAATGGATTTTATGGCCCTGTAGTTGTCTTCGATGGAACCGAGGTCTATGGACACTGTAGCCCTTGGAATACTGTCATTTATCTTCATCTTTTTGCCATACCTGCAAATACCCTATCAAAGGCATCTATTGTCCTGGAGAGCTCTTCTTCACCATGTTGAGATGTTACAAAAGATGCCTCAAAGGGGCTTGGCGCAAAAAATATACCCTCTTCAAGCATTGATTTGAAAAACCTCTCATAACATATTCGGTCAGATTCAAGGGCCGATGCATAATCATCCACAACTCTATCTGTAAAAAAACCTGTCCACATCCCTGTTATTGCATTTATCCTATAAGGTATCCTGTATTTTTCTTTCATTGCAAGAACTGCCTCTTTAAGCCTTTTTATATAATCGTCCATCTGCTGGTATATTAGCCTGTTTTTCTTAAGATAATCAAGCACATATACCCCTGCCCTCACTGCAACAGGGTTACCTGAAAGAGTGCCTGCCTGGTATACATTGCCTTCAGGGGCCAATGCATCCATTATCTCAGTTCTGCCGCCAAATGCACCAATGGGGAAACCACCGCCGATTATCTTCCCAAGGCATGTTATATCAGGTTTTGTGTCATATATGTGCTGTACACCACCATATGTAACCCTGAAACCTGTTATAACCTCGTCAAAAATAAGCAGTATATTATTTTCCCTGCATATCCTTTCCATGTCTTTTAGAAAACCTTTATCCGGGAGTATTACACCCATGTTTCCCATCACAGGCTCCAAAATAATACACGCTATGTCCTTATTTTTATTTACAATCTCCTCAACAGAATCAATATTATTAAAATCTGCTATGTAGGTATGTCTTGCAAGGTCAAGGGGTATACCACTACTGTCCGGGATACCAAATGTAGCCAGCCCTGAACCTGCCTTAACGAGGAGGGAATCTACATGGCCGTGATAGCAACCCCTGAATTTTATAATGTTCTGTCTCCCTGTCCAGCCCCTTGCAAGCCTTATAGCGCTCATGGTTGCCTCTGTGCCTGATGATGTAAGCCTGAGCTTCTCGATGGCAGGGAAGGCATCTGTTATAAGCTCCGCCAGGACAATCTCGTATCTATGGCATGCACCGAAGCTCGTGCCTGAGCCCAGTGCCTCTTTGACCTCTTCTATTAGGCCTTCATCTGCATGCCCCAGTATAATGGCACCCCAGGACATAACATAGTCAAGATACCTGCTTTTGTCTTCGTCGTATATATAGGCGCCCTTAGCCTTTTTCACATAAAAAGGCACATCATTTACAGAGCGAAATGCCCTGACAGGGCTGTTTACCCCGCCGGGGATTATCTTTTTTGCCCTCTCAAAAAGCCCTCTTGAGGTCTCTCTATTCATTTACCACCCTTATAGATGTCTTTTTAAACTCCCTCTTGCTGAAAAATATCTTAAAATCCCTTTTGCCTGTCTCGTCAGAGATGCGCCTCACAATATCAAGGCAATCATCTCTGCTTTTTCCGTGAATCATGGTATAAAGGTTGTATTCCCAGTAATCCCCGGTATCCCTCTCATAACAGTGGCTTACCTCCGGGAAAGATGCCATTATATTACCTGTCTTTTCTATATCTTCTTTTTCTACCCTCCATACAACCATGGCATTATGGGTATATGACACATTCCTGTGGTATAGGACAGCGGCTATCCTCCTTATTGTCCCCTCTTCCATCATCTTTTTTAGTCTCGCTATAATATCATCCCCATCTATAGAACATCTCCTCCCTATCTCCATATATGGCTCTACAGACAGCGGAAAATCATCAGGTATGTTCTTCAAAAAGGATCTATCATCCTCCCTCTCATCCCTATGCATGGTCTCTATTTTACATATATGGCTTATCCTTTTCAAATAAAATGATGTTAAAAAATCCTTTACTTTAGGTCAAGATATATGTAAATTCATAGTCTTATGTAATACCTTTTTAGGGTTTCAAAGAATATGTAGCTATCCTTGAGACCCATATTAATTAAGCTATTGCGGGATTCCATTCTGTAGATTAAAGACCTCTTATTTTTTTGTAAGGTCTTAATAATGTAAAATGTTTTTTAAACGGGAGAGGAAAAAGATGGTAAAACCAGCATCAAGATTGGAAAAGATACCTCCTTATCTGTTTGCAAGGATTGATAAGAAAAAGGAAGAGGCCAGAAAAAAGGGTATAGACCTTATTGATTTCGGTATAGGTGACCCGGACATCCCAACACCGGCCAACATTATAGAGAAGATGAAAGAGGCAACTGAAAACTCGAGAAATCATAGATACCCAAGCTATGAGGGTATGTATGCATTCAGAAAGGCGGTGGCTGATTGGTATAAAAAGAGATTCTCTGTCAAACTAAACCCGGATGATGAGGTTGTAACGCTTATTGGCTCCAAAGAAGGTATTGCCCATATCCCATGGGCATATGTTGAAAATGGAGATATTGTGCTTGTTCCGTCTCCAGGCTATCCTGTCTATAAAATATCTACCCTCCTCGCAGGGGGGACCCCTTATATCATGCCCCTTAAGGAAGAAAACAACTTTCTCCCTGATCTCGATAAGATTCCCAAGGACGCATTAAAAAAGGCAAAACTTCTGTTCATCAATTATCCCAATAACCCCACAGGTGCCCATGGAGATGATGATTTTTTCAAAAAGGTTATACACATCGCAAAGGAATACGATATACTTGTCTGTCATGATGCAGCCTACAGCGAGATATCCTATGACGGTTATCAGCCAAAGAGTTTTCTCGAATTTGACCCTGAGAAAAAATATTCCATAGAATTCCATTCCCTTTCAAAGACATACTGTATGACAGGCTGGAGGATTGGTTTCGCAGTGGGAAACAAAGATGCCATATATAATCTGGGCAAACTAAAAACAAATATAGATTCAGGCGTATTCCAGGCAATACAACAGGCAGGGATAGAGGCCCTAACAGGAGACCAGACAAGCCTGGAGGAACTGAAAAAACGTTTTCAGAAAAGAAGGGATATGGTGGTTGATGGCCTTAAATCCCTTGGTATACATGTTAGAAAACCCCTTGCCACCTTCTATATATGGGCAAAGGTACCGAAAAAATATAAATCCGAGGAATTCTGCGAGAGGCTCATTGAAAAGACAGGGATTGTTGTAACACCTGGCAATGGCTTTGGAGATGAAGGTGAGGGCTATTTCAGGATATCTCTGACTATAAATGAGAAAAAGATAAAAGAGGCCATGAAAAGACTCGCCTCATTTAAATATTAATCAGCCCCTAAAATAGTTTCGGCATTCTTATAGAGGATCTTCTCCTTTATTGTATCTGATAAAGGCAGCGCCAGAACCTTTTCTATAAGGGGCTTTATATGGGGGACACCTGGCCAGTCACTGCCGAAAATAAATCTGTCCTGATAGAGGTCTATATGGGGGAAATACTCCGGCAGGTGCCTCGTAGGTATACCTGCAATACCCACATAAATATTTTTGTGACGGGTCAGAAGCCATGCGACCTTGTTATACCAGAATGGCCTGCCACCGTGTTCAAGGATAATCTTCAAATCAGGGAATGCGTCTGCTATCTCATCGAAAAAAAGAGGGTCAGCATATTTGACAAGGGAGCCTTTAAAGATAGACGTCCCTGTATGAAACATAACAGGGAGATTTTTTGACTGGATATATTCATAAAAGGGAAAGAACCTCTCCTCATTGGGGTAGAAATGGGCGTAGCTTGGAAGCATCTTGAACCCCTTTACCCCAAGGGTCTCAAAGGCATGCCTTGCCTGTTCAAGGATGTCCCTTTCCTCATAGAGACATATAGAACCAAAGGGTATTAAATCCTTGTGGTCTTTACAGAAATCAATTACATACTCATTGGTCACTACCCCGGTTGCCTTTGGGGCATATTCGGCAAGGATGACCCCTTTTTTTACACCCTGACTGTTAAGATATGCCAGTATCCTGTCCGGGTCTGTCTCCTGGGAGAAGTGCTCGTAGAAATAGGGATTGGTCTTCCTGAAGAACTCAACAACCCAGGGGGTCCAGTTCCTGTAAGTCCCAACATGGATGTGCATATCTATTGCCATCATATTTTGCCCATTTTTCAATATTTTTTATTACTTAAAACCTCACAAATCCTATCAGAGTAGCTTTCCTATGTCAACCACCTTGTCTATTCTGTTGATTATCTTCATCTTTCTATGCCTTAACCCCTCTAGATACCTCCTTAAATCAAGGACGATAACGGTTTTATTATCTGTGCTACCATATTCAGTAGCAGTAGATACAATCCTATCTGCTGCCTTCTGGGCATCTCCATATGATCTTGTAATATCCATCACCTCTTTTGCATCCATGACATCCCATATGCCGTCACAGGCAACAACTACATAGTCATTTTCCTTGCCAAGGCAGCCCTCTACTATGTAAGGCTCTGCTATTACATAAGGTTTAAGGTGGGCATCCCCTAATGCACGGCTCATGGCAAGCTCACCCTGAACCCTGTATACACCGAATCTTATCACAACCCCCCCTGCAGCCTCTATCCTCGACCTCTCACCGGGCATATCCGGCTTATGGTCTTCTGTAAGGACACAGGCGCCGTCTTCAGTGCCTATTACAACCCTTGAGTCACCGATATTTACACTAAAGAATCTTTCATGGACAATATAGAAATTAGCAAGGGTTGTGCCACTGGCAACGCCCTTTCCTACAATAAAATTATCAACCTCTATGCATGCCTCCCTTAGTAGTTCATATATTTCTCTCTGTTCCTCTGGGTTTTTAGAGAGTTCTTCATTCCAGAGATGTAGAAAACAGGGTGTCACCATCTCTGCTGCAATAACAGCAGCCCTGCCTCCACCGTGACCATCATATACCTCGGCGCTGAAGAATCCTTTTACAGGTCTTGCATATATGGCATGCTCATCCTCCATGCTATCTCTCAAACCTATATCTTTGGCTATGCCATATGAGATGTCCATAATGTATTTATTGTATCACAAAAATAAGATGGTTATTGTGAAAACAACTCAAAATAAATATAATAATATGATTTGCAGTGGGAACAGATAAATCATCAGGAGGAATAGACTATGTATAAGCTTGTTCTTTTAAGGCATGGAGAAAGCACATGGAATAAAGAAAACAGGTTCACAGGATGGACAGATGTGGACCTCTCTGAAAAGGGCGTGGAAGAGGCAAAGACAGCAGGTCAGATATTAAAAAAAGAGGGCTATGTATTTGATATAGCCTTTACATCTTATCTTAAGAGGGCAATAAGGACCCTATGGATTGTCCTTGATGAGATGGATCTTATGTGGATACCTGAATACAAGTCATGGAGACTCAATGAGAGGCACTACGGTGCATTACAGGGTCTCAACAAGGCAGAGATGGCAGAAAAGTTCGGCAATGAACTTGTGCATCAGTGGAGGAGGAGCTATGATGTCCCACCACCAAAGCTTGAAAAATCTGACCCCAGATATACGGCCAATGACCCGAGATATAAAGACCTCGACGAAAAAGACATCCCTTTAAGCGAATGCCTTAAAGATACGGTTATCAGATTCATGCCATACTGGCAGGAGGTAATATCGCCCTTAATCCTGGAAGGGAAAAGAATAATAATCGTTGCCCACGGTAATAGCCTGAGGGCACTTGTAAAACACCTGGATAACATACCGGATGAAGAGATCCCTGGACTGAATATACCAACAGGCATACCCCTTGTTTATCACCTTGACAGTAGCCTTAAACCCATAGAGAAGTATTATCTCGGTGATACAGAGGAGATAGAAAAGGCAATCCAGAAGGTGGCAGACCAGACAAAAAAGAAATAAATAGAGCCTTGAAAAGGGTATTATTCAGTAATTATCTGCGCCTCAAAGGTATAGATTTCGGTTTTTTTATCCTTCCATGCATTTCTGTACAGCCCTGCCTTTACGCATGTCTGCCTCAGGAACTCCTCTCTGTCCCACCCCAGCTCTTTTGCCACCTGGGGCAGAAGCAGGCCTGAATAATTACCCTTTTTTATGTAGAGACCGTGTCTGCCTGTCTCTATCTCCTGGATATCATGGATGGGTTTTAACGGCGAAAGAACTGAAATCTCTATCTTTATATCCTTTAATTCACCCTTATGCACAGGGATAAACCTCATATCCCTTGTAGAGGCCGCTACAGTCATATCAACAACCGCCTTATGAAGGGGAAGGACAGGCTGGATATAACCTATGCACCCCCTGAGTTCACCTTTTTTCTTCAGGGTAACAAATACACCTCTTTTCTCAAGGAGCTGCCTGTCTTTTATATCAAATTCAGGGATCCTCTCCTTGATAACATACTCTTCCAGGGTCTTGCGGGCTATATCTATGAGCATCTTCTGTCCTTTTTTATCTATAGACCCTGCCTCATCCCGATAAAAAAATGCAAAGGAGCTATACCCGACCACCCTTCTTCTGTCGCCTGCAACATCACCGGAGTTCATATAGTTTAATTTTTTTACCTCGCCGTTTATACGCCTTGCAATCATAATGAGCATTACAACCCCATGGCCACCGCAGAGCTCACACCTGCCACTGTCCATATCCTCTATAAGCCCCTCTGCATCCATCTCATCTATGTGCCTCATTGTAATAGCGTCTATAGACCTTGCAGTATTATAGTCATGAAAATGAGACATATCCGAAGATGCCACAATAAGGATATCTTTAGGTCTCTTCTTAATTAAATTGACAATCCCATCAACATATTGGCCATATTCGTTTTTATCCATACCACCTGTGATTAAAGGGACAATCCTGAAGTCCTTCAATACGCTCTGGAGGAAAGGCAACTGGACCTCAAGGGAATGTTCATTGGCAAAGGGTGCAGGATATGTCTTAATCTGCCTACATTCTTTCATTAAAGCCTGGACAAAATCGCTATCCACAGAGACAACACCCAGAGGTGTCCTCCACTGCCCCCCTGGATATACCGAGACACCCCTGAAGGGCACCTGATGGCTTGAACCTATAATAATAACGGTCTTGTAAGATTTTCCCTTGAGCTGGCTGAATCCGTATGCAGCTACCTTGCCGGAATATTCATAGCCGGCATGGGGTGATATAATACCGAATATATGCTGTCTAATCCTGCTTTGGTTTTTTTCTGCCTCTTCCATATAACTGTTAATCTGTCTGGCCAAGGTATCCCTGTTGGAGGGGTAGAACATCCCTGCAAACACAGGCTCCCTTATTCTCTGGCCTGAATCCTGCGACATTGCCCATATAAATGGCAAAAATACAATCAAGGAAGTAAATAAAGGTATAGCTAATATGGGGAACAGATGTATTTTTTTCATTAAACTTATCAACTTTGATTTAAAAAAAGGCATTGACCTTATGTATCCCATATCCCCCCTATCTTCTCACCGCAGTAGCTGCATTTTCCGTTTTTTATATGCACGTCCATGATGCTGTATCCCACCCTCTTTATAACAGCCTTTTTACAATGAGGGCAGTATGTGTTTTCCCCGGGGTTACCGGGGACATTGCCTATATAGACATACTGAATGCCAGCCTTTATTGCCGTATCCCTTGCCTTCTCCAGGGTGCCCACAGGTGTAGGGGCTATATTCCTCATCCTATACATGGGAAAAAAACGGGAAAAATGGATAGGGACATCCGGGCCCACCTCTTTTTTTATCCATTCACACATGGTGCCTATCATGGATGGGTCGTCATTATGACCGCCTATTACAAGATTTGTTATCTCCACCCACACCCCAGATTTTTTCAATGCCTTGATGGTTTCAAGGACAGGTTTTAAATCTGCCTCGCAGTATCTGTTATAAAATGCATTGTTAAACCCCTTTAAATCAATATTAGCTGCGTCAAGATACCTGCATAACTCCCTTAAAGGCTCTTGGTTGATATAACCGTTGGAGTGCTGGATATTTAATATCCCTCTCTTTTTGGCAATCCTTGCCACATCTATCATATATTCAAAAAAGTTTGTAGGCTCTGTATAGGTATAGGCAATGCTTCTGCATCTGTTCTTTTCTGCCATCTCAACTACCTTTTCCGGCGGCATATACTCATTAACAGTATCTTCCGGAGAGGCCTGGGATATCTGCCAGTTTTGACAGAATCGGCAACGGAGATTGCATCCTGCACTGGCTATGGAGAAACTTAATGTCCTGGGCAGGACATTAAAAAAGGGTTTTTTCTCTATAGGGTCAATATGGACAGCGCATGGCCTGGAATAACCAAGGGAGTAGAGCCTGCCTTTTATGTTTCTTCTTGCCCGACAGAAACCCAATTCACCCTCTCCAATAATGCACCCCCTGGGGCAGAGTTGACACGAGACTGTCTTTGCTCTTTCGTCATAGGTCTTGTAATATAGGGCCTCTTTTAATGAAATGTCCTTTTTAGGTATATGCTCTTTTGCCTCGAGTTGCCACGCAAAAGGGGCAAGGAGGGCTATCTTTACAAACTTTCTTCTGCTTATACCATTAAAACCCATCACCTTAAGATAATAGCACTTTATTTTTATAAGTCAACAAAAGCGCAAGACTCAAGGTCTTTATGGATGCAAGGATAATACACCCCTCCAGTATACCTGTAACAGAAAGGAGTATCCCACCTAAAAGCCCGCCTATAAACCCGCCTAAGAGGTCAACACTGTATAAGAGCCCAACTGTCCTGCCTATATTGCCCTCTGTCCTCACACCCCCATCGTATATCCTGCTACTCAAAGGAAATTCAGCGCCTGTAAAAAGACCGGAGATAAACAGAAGAAGAAAAAATATGGCCTTGATTAAAAAGGTATTAGACTGGATATAAGGACACCAGTATCTCAATATAAAAAATACAGCACATATGAGGGTTATTATGCCAAACTCAATACACTGCAGCATCTTTAGCTCCCTGAATCTCCTCACATATCCTGTAGACACACCCATACCCCCCAAGGCAATGCCGGATAAAAAAATCATAACAAGTATACCTACCTCAAAGAACACATAACCGTAATATATCTGAAAACTCAGAATAAGGATAAGCTCAAGGACCATAGATGCCAGACCTGTTGTCCCAATTACATAGACAATGGGTAGGTTTTTTTGTCTGAGGCTCAAGACAAAAAAGAAAAGATAGGTCAGAACAGAAAAGAGCATTACCTTAAAAAGATTCATCCCCTTCAGCGTATCAAAGAAACCTTTCAGATACGGCGAATACATAAGATTATTAAAGGCAATGGTATAAAAAAAGGCATAGGGCGAAAAGTCCCTGTTCATCTCGGCATGGCTGTCTTTGAGGCTGGATAGATACCAGTCTGTTTTCCTCTCGTCGAGACGTTCCTCTAAATAAAAAGGGGTTATGAGATTTGTTGCTACTTTTGATCTTCTAAACCTCTCTGATATAATGGAGGCGCTATTTTTTTTTAAGTCATCACTGTTGGAAGATATAAATATATTAAAATCACCGGGTATGATGTATCGATAGTTAAATACCTGGGCAAGGGTCTTTAGTATGCACAGATGGATGTCCTTCAGTTCATCGGTATAGTATGTCATTGTGGCAGGCATGGTCAGGGAGATAAGACCATCAGGTTCTAATGCCCTCCTCACGATTTGAAAAAATTCTATAGTAAAAAAGCGGTTTGTCTGTAATGTATACGGAGGGGGGACCCCAAGAAAGATTACATCGTATCTTACAGGTGGATTTTTAACAAACATCCTGCCATCAAGAAAATGGAGATTGACAAAAGGGCTTGTTAGTTCGCCCTGTGTTATTTCTGTGGGAAACATCTGGATTGTCTTCAAAAAAAGAGGGTCTAATTCTATATAATCTATCCTCTTTACTGATTTATACTTGAGGATTTCATGGATTACACCTCCTGCACCACCGCTTAATACAAGGATTTTTTCCGGATTAGGATGAGAAAGCATGGTAAAATGGACAAAATCCTCTGTATAACCAGTGTCCGGGTTTGGCGTTGTTATCACAGGGATACCGTCTGTAAAGAAAGTATACTGCCCGTTGTCTCCGGTTACCACGATATTCTGGTATGGTGAGTTTTTATAATATACGATGTTTCTCCCTGCCCACTGCTTAGATATGGATATATTATGCATATAACCTGCCAGACCACCTGCTACCATTACCAAAGATAATAAAAGGAATACGATGCTCAATGCAGCAATACCAGTCTTCTTAACACCTGAGACAGAAAAGATAAGTATTATACATGTCAGGGCATTTATAAGACCAAGGCCTACTGCTATGGAAAAGGAATTAAAAAACTGTATAAAAATATAGTTGAGCAGTATGCCCCCTATTATTGTCCCCAGCATCTCATAGAAATATACCCTCCCTATGGATGACCTGTGATTAGCTGTTATCTCACTATAAAAGGAGCATAAAAAGGTAAACAGCATGCCGTGGATAAAGCCTACAGGGAATATGATGAAAAAGGATGCATAAAATATGGGCAGGATACCTGTCCCTGTCTCAGGGGGTATACCCGCTATAACCTTGAAGACCCTAACTGCATATATGGATATGGGAAATAGAAAGGAAAATAAAAGGGTTGAGAAAACCAGGGTCTTGGCTAAAGTCTTGCCTGTCAATCGCCATCTCCCTGCAATATATGCACCTCCTGCCTCCCATAGAACCCATGAACCTATTATAACACCTATGGAGAGCTCATTGCCGGAGAAAAGGATGAGCATCTCTCTTAGGAGGACTATCTGGGCAAAAATACCCCCTATGCCTGTAATTATGATGAAGAAAATAAGACAGAAGAGATTCTTTATTCTCAATGGCTAAAATTCTTCTTTTTCTGGCTGCACAAAGTCTTCATTGGGATATAAAGGCAGGGCCTTGGACATAAAATCTATCCATATGGGTAATGCAGCGGTAGAGCCTGATTCCCTGCCACCAAGGTTTTCAGCCTTATCATACCCCACCCATACAAGGCACAGAAGGTTCGGGGAAAATCCAACAAACCATGCATCCTTAAAATCATTGGTCGTCCCTGTCTTGCCGGCGAGATAAAAAGGCAACTTTGATGCTGCCCTTGCAGTCCCGTTCTTTATGACCCCCTTCATAATATCAATGAGCATCTGCGCATTCTCTTCAGATACCACCCTCTTCTCCTCCCTCTCATGCTCATAGATAAGTTCACCCTCTGTTGTAGACAACCTCTTTATTGCCACCGGCTCTATATACAACCCCCCTCTTGCAAAGGTAGCATAGGCTGCTGCAAGCTCCAGAGGGATGACCTCTGTAGAGCCAAGGGCTAAGGAGAGATTGGGCTCAAACTTACTCTTTATGTTCAAGCGCTGTGCAAGGTCAATGACATTGTCAAGACCTATCTTTTCCAGGAGTCTTACCGTGGCAGTATTGAGAGAGAGCTCCAGCGCCTTTCTCATGGTGACGCTCCCATGATATTCGTTTTTATAGTTCCTGGGATTCCACACAGTCTTTGTGTATGGATTTGTAAATGATATGGGTGCATCGAGGAGCATATAATCAGGGGTGTATCCCTGTTCTATGGCAGCGAGATATATAATGGGCTTGAATGCTGAACCGGGTTGTCTTTTTGCCTGGGTAGCCCTGTTATAGGGGGATGAAGCAAAGTCCTTGCCACCGATGAGCACCTTTATATCACCTGTCTTTACCTCTATGGCAATCAAGGCAACCTCGGGCAGGACTGTCTTTTTTGGGTTTCTTGCCTTGAATCCCTCTATACCCTTTTCAATGGCCTCATAGGCGAATTCAGTCATCTTCATGTTGAGGGTCGTATTGATATTAAAACCCTTTGTATATATATCCTGGGGTTCTTCTACATATTCTTCCAGCATCTGTTTTATATACTCTATAAAATACCCTGTCTTCTTTTCGTATGCCTTATACGGGGCAAGGACTATAGGGGTCTTCAATGCCTTGAGGTATGCATTCTTGTCTATAAAACCGGCTTCATACATCTTCTGGAGGACAATATCCCTCCTCTCCTTTGCCTTTGTTATGTTTTTAAAAGGTGAAAGACGGGACGGGGATTTGGTCATTGCCGCAAGGGTTGCAGACTCCTCAAGGGTCAGCTCAGATGCCTTTTTGTGGAAATATGTATAGCTTGCTGCCTCTACACCATATGCACCTTCGCCAAGATATATGAGGTTGAGATACATGTTGAGTATCTCATCCTTAGAGTATGTCCTCTCTATCTGTACAGCAAGGATAGCCTCCTCTATCTTCCTTTTAAAGCTCTTCTGTCGGGTAAGATAGAGGTTTCTTGCAAGCTGCTGGGTTATAGTAGATGCACCCTCTGTTATATGACCCTTGAATATATTTCTGAACATTGCCCTGCCAATGCCTCTTAAATCTATGCCAAAATGCTTGTAAAACCTCACATCCTCTATGGCGATAAAGGCATTCTTGAGGTGTTCAGGCATCTGTGTTATGGGTATGGGTATACGTTTTTCTACAAATATCTCGGCAAATAAAGACCCATCATCTGCATAGAGCCTTGTTGCAGATTTGGGTTTATAGGTCTCCAGGATTTTTACATCGGGGATCTCAAGATAATTTACGAGGGCGTAGCCAAAACCAGCACCAAAGATAATAGGTATCAGAAATATAAATATGGCTATTTTTATAACCCTTGAATACACGACAAATATATTATACTTTATAAAACCCATGTTTTCAAAAGATAATAAGAGATGGAAGATTATTTCCATTGCAGGGCCTACATGCACTGGTAAATCTGACCTCGCAGTACATCTTGCCCAAACTTTTGGCGGCGAGATTATAAATGCCGATTCCATGCAGGTATACAGGTATTTTGATATAGGGACGGCAAAGCCTGATATGACAACAAGAAAAAAAATCCCCCATTACCTGATAGATATTGTAGAGCCATCAGGACATTTCAATGCAGCTATATTTAAGACAATGGCAGACAGTGCTATAAAGGATATACATTCAAGGGGGAAGATACCCATAGTTGTAGGTGGGACAGGGCTCTATATCCGCATCCTCCTATACGGGATATTCCATGCCCCCCAGGACCCTGTTTTAAGGGAGTCCCTTCAGAGTCAATATCAGCTTGACCCGTTGGGCATGTATGAGGAGGTAAAAAAAATCGATTACAGCTATGCCATGAAGATAAGTCACAGGGATAGAATAAGGGTTGTAAGGGCAATGGAGGTTTACAGGCTCACAGGCGTATCTATGTCCGAGTGGGAAAAAAGACACGGGTTTAGGGATAGCCATTACAATATGATGAAGATAGGCCTGACAAGAGACAGGACAATTCTGTATGAAAGGATAGACAAAAGGGTTGACCACATGCTCGAATCAGGCTGGGTTGATGAGGTGCGAACAATACTCTCCATGGGCTACAGTGAAAAAAGTAAGCCATTTTCAGGGATTGGCTACAGAGAGATCCTCTCTTTATTAAAAGGTTTAATTAACTATGGAGATATGGTAAAAGATATAAAGAAGTTTACAAGACACTATGCAAAGCGTCAGTTTACATGGTTTCTCAGGGAAAAGGATATGCACTGGTATCAATTCCCAGAGGATATTGAAAAAATAGAAAAAGATGTATCCAATTTCTTGAAATATGGAACTTAAGAGGATTATAGAGGCTATCCTATTCATATCTCCAAGACCTGTATCCACAAAAAGCCTTTTTAAGAAACTTGAGGGCTGCTCCTTATCTCATATTGAGGATGCCATAAAAGAGCTAATAAGAGAATACAGGGAATCAGACAGGGCAATGGAGATAGTGCCTGTCTCAGGGGGTTACCAGATGCGTACCAGGCCCGAGTTCAAGGATTGGATAAAGAGGTTTGTAAGGGAAAAGGATGTGGAGCTTACAAGGTCAGTCCTCGAGACCCTTGCCATCATAGCCTATAAACAGCCTGTAAGCAAAAGGGATATAGATATGGTAAGGGGTGTTGATTCTTCAAGGGCGATCAGACAACTCCTTGATAGAAAACTGATAGAGATAGCAGGGAGAAATGACGAGTTAGGCAGGCCTATGGTATTCAGGACAACAGACAGGTTTCTGGAGGTTTACGGGTTAAATACCCTTAAGGACCTGCCCACATTTAAAGAGATTGAGGCATTGGAAAAATAAAACAGGAGGGGGTATATGGATATTTCAGAATTACTTATTTTTATGGTTGAAAACAAGGGGTCAGACCTTCATGTTAGTGCCGGAGAGCCACCAGTTGTGAGAATCCATGGTGATATGAGAAAGATAGAGGTGCCACCGCTGGATAAGGACGATGTCCACAATATGATTTACGAGATATTAAACGACCAGCAGAGAAAGGTCTTTGAAGAGACCCTTGAGCTTGACTTCTCCTTTGCCTTAGGTGATATAGCACGTTTCAGGGTAAATGTCTTCAAGCAAAACAGGGGTGATGCTGCTGTGTTCAGGACAATCCCCACCAAGATACCCACCTTTGAGGAGCTTAACCTGCCCAAGGTCTTTATGGACATAGCAAGGCTGGAAAAGGGGCTTGTCCTTGTTACAGGACCTACTGGAAGTGGTAAATCCACAACCCTCGCAGCAATAATAGATTTCATCAACAACGAGGAAAAGGGTCATATACTGACCATAGAGGACCCTATAGAATTCGTGCACCCTTCCAAGAATTGTCTGGTAAATCAAAGGGAATTGGGTCCCCATACCAAGAGCTTTGCCAATGCCTTAAGGAGCGCACTCCGTGAAGACCCGGATGTGATACTCGTAGGCGAGATGAGGGATTTAGAGACCATATCCCTGGCATTAACCGCTGCGGAAACAGGACATTTAGTATTCGGTACCCTCCATACAAGCGGTGCACCAAAGACCGTGGACAGGGTGATAGATGTATTCCCGGCAGCACAACAGGCACAGGTAAGGGCCATGTTCTCCGAATCCATTCAGGCAGTTATAACCCAGGCCCTTTTCAGGAGAAAAGACGGAAAGGGCAGGATTGCAGGATTTGAGATAATGATAGGGACCCCTGCAGTCCGTAACCTCATAAGAGAGGGGAAGATAGCCCAGATACCATCTATAATGCAGACAAGTAAAGGTATTGGCATGCAGACTATGGAGTCATCTGTCACAGAGCTACTCCAGAAAAACCTCGTAACAAGAGACGAGGTAGCTTTCTGGCTTCCACAATCAAATCAACCGAGGTGACATATGGGGGAACTATTAGATTATCTTAAATATATGGTGGAAAAGGATGCATCGGATATCTATATAACTGCAGGTCTGCCAGCCATGTTCAGAATCCAGGGTTCTACACAGCCATACGATGAACCGCCTTTGACCCCTGAAGATACAGAAAAAATAGCAGACAGCACCATGAATGAAAAGCAGAAAAAGCAGTTTGCCGAGGAGTTAGAGATGAACCTCGCCCTTTATTATCCTGAACTGGGTAGATTCAGGGTTAATATCTTCCGTCAGAGGGGTTATGCAGGGCTTGTTATAAGGCAGATAAAGACTCAGATTAAGACCATAGATGAGATGGGCCTCCCCAGTATCCTGAAGGATATAGTCATGAGCAAGAGGGGGCTTGTACTTGTAGTGGGTGCCACGGGCAGCGGTAAATCAACAACCCTTGCCTCCATGATTGACCACAGAAACTCCAATGAAAGGGGTCACATAATAACCATAGAAGACCCTGTAGAGTATGTGCATCAGCATAAGATGAGTGTGGTTACCCAGAGAGAGGTGGGTTTTGACACCCATTCATTCTACAATGCCCTGAAAAATACACTGAGACAGGCACCGGATGTGATACTCATAGGCGAGATAAGGGACACAGAGACAATGGAGGACGCCATAACATTCGCCGAGACAGGGCATCTCGCCCTAGGGACACTCCATGCCAACAATGCAAACCAGGCCATTGAGAGGATACTGAACTTTTTCCCCATAGAAAAACACCTCCAGATTTATATGCAGCTGTCTCTGAACCTGAGGGCTATTATATCCCAGAGGCTGATACCCACTGTAGACGGCAAAAGGGTAGCTGCCATAGAGATACTCCTTGACAGCGCTAGGGTAAAAGACCTCATTTTAAGGGGAGAGGTTGGACTCCTCAAAGAGACCATGGCTGCATCATACAATGAGGGTATGCAGACCTTTGACCAGCACATATTTGAGTTGTATAAGAACGGCATTATTGATTACAACCATGCCATAGCAAATGCAGACAGCCCAAATGACCTGAGACTCAAGATAAAGATGGCCGGCATATCCAAGGAAGAGGTGGAGAAAAAAGAACCTGCCTTTAAGCTAAAGATAGATGGAAAATAATGTTATAGATTAAAAAAAGGAGAGCAAGGTGACATTAAAAGAGGTTAGAGACATACTTGATGCAGAGGTGTTTGTAGGTCATGACCAGCTTGATATGGAGGTAAAAACAGCATTTGGCGCTGACCTTATGAGCGATGTCCTGGCGTTTGCCAAGGCAGGGAGTCTTTTGCTGACAGGGCTTACAAACCCCCAGATTGTCAGGACATCCGATGTCCTGGATATTGCCGCCATTATTATAGTGCGGGGTAAAAAACCTCTACCAGAGACCATCACACTGGCAGAGGAATTAAGGATACCATTACTCGGTACAAAATATATACTCTTTGAGACCGCTGGCAGGCTCTATGCCAACGGTATAGTCGGATGTGTGGAAAGGGTCGCAGAAAAACGTGACTTTTCATAAAAATCCAGTCTATAAAAGGACATTCCATGTAGAGGGGAAGTCCTTTAAAAATGCAGGAAAGGTATCAAGACAGGTCAAGACCCTACTTCAAGATATGAAATTCCCTGCTGATATAGTCAGACGCGCTGCAATAATAACCTATGAGGCAGAGATAAATATATGCTCTTATGCTGATAGGGGGGAGATAACCCTTGAGGTATCACCTAAGGAGATTATAATCGAATCAAAGGACCAGGGACAGGGTATCGAAGATATTGAATTGGCCATGAGAGAAGGCTATTCAACAGCCACTGATAAGATTGTAAGCATGGGCTTCGGTGCCGGGATGGGTCTGTCAAATATGAAACACTTCTCTGATTCCTTTGACATCACATCAGAAGTAGGGAAAGGAACCTACCTCAAGATGACTATCCGCATAAAAAATCCATAAAACCTATCTCAGTTTATGTTTTTTTGCCCACTGGGCAACATATATGGGGCTCTCAAGGACCTCTACCCCTGCTGCCCTCAGTGCCTCGTGCTTACCATCCACTGTCCCTGAAGAACCACGGACAATAGCCCCTGCATGACCCATACGCTTCCCCTGAGGGGAATAACGGCCTGCAATATATGCTGCTACAGGTTTTGTCATCTTTCTCGATATGAAACCTGCTGCCTTTTCCTCCTGTTCCCCACCGACCTCTCCTACTATGATAACAGCATCAGTGCCCTCATCCTCCTGGAAGAGTTCGAGGATATCGGCAAGGTTCCTCAATACCACCGGGTCTGCCCCCATACCCACCACTGTGCTCTGACCAACCTTACTCTCAGACAGGATACCTGCAAATTCATATGATAATGTCCCGCTTCTGGATATAATCCCTACCCTGCCTGGTGCAAAAAGGGATGCAGGCATTATACCCATCTTGCCCTTGCCGGGCACAAGTATCCCAGGCGTTGTGGGACCAAGGGCAAACACACCCCTTTCAAGGGCAAAGCTTCTCATCTTTACCACATCTCTTACAGGTATATGCTCCGGGACAACAACTATCAGCTTTATGCCCGCCTCTATGGTCTCAAGGAATGCATCAAGGACAAAGGCTGCCGGGACAAAAAACACAGAGGCATTGGCCCCTGTCTCTCTTACAGCCTCCTCCACGCTATCGAAGACAGGAACTCCCTCCACGGTTGTCCCGCCCTTTCCCGGTGTTACACCACCCACAACCTTTGTTCCATATTGGAGCATCCAATGGGTCTGGACACTCCCTATACGACCTGTTATGCCCTGGACAATAACACGTGTTGAATCATCTATCAGTATACTCATGGTTAACCTCTCTGCCCGCTTAAAATCTCGTAGAGTTTCTCTATTGCCTTTTCAGTGGCTGCCTCTGTGACTACATGGACACCACCGGACCTGAATATCTCCCAGGTCTCCTCCTGACGGTTGCCCAGTGCCTTGGCAACAATGGGTATCTTCACATTATGCTCTTTTATATAGCGAACCACCCCCTTTGCACCCTCGTGTATAGGGTTTATACCGCCATATACATTTATGAAAATAGCCTTTAAATCAGGCTTCATCATCACAAGTTCCATGCACTTATACAACAAATCAGCTGTTATGCCGCCACCTGTCTCGAGGAAATTTGCAGGTCTCATCTTCTGACCAATTATATCCATAGATGCCATGCCAAGACCTGCCCCGGAGGATATAAGACCTATATCTCCATCGAGGTCAACATAAGTTACCCCTATCTCCCTTCCGCGACGTTCAAGGGGATTCTCTATCCTCTCTATGCGATCAGGCAGCGGCAGACGGATCCTCGAAAGGGCTGAATCATCTATCTCAAGGACAGCGTCTACAGCAATCAAACCACCGTTTGGCATGACAACAAGGGGGTTTATCTCGGCAATCAATGCCTCATAACGGACAGATATATTATACAACTGGCCTATGATATCGGACCAGGTTGTAATGAGTTGCTGTTGAAGTCCGAGCCTCCTCAAAAGCGTCCTTGCCTGATAGGGGTAATAGCCGAATGAAGGATCTATGTGTATGGCTGCAATCTTCTCCGGCGATGTCTTTGCCGTCTCTTCGATGAGCACACCACCCTCTGTGCTCACAAGGATAACTGGCTGTCCTGAATATCCATCGATAGTAATACCCATATATAGTTCTTTTGCAATATCTACCTTTTCACACACCAGTATCTTTCGGACAGAAAGGCCTTTGATCTCTGATGAAAAGAGCGACTCAGCCGCTTCTTCTAACTCATCGGGATTGGATACAGATTTAATACCCCCTGCCAGCCCCCTTCCGCCAACAAGAACCTGTGCCTTTAAAACAACAGGGTAGCCTATCTCCCCTGCAATACGAATGGCATCATCTACAGTCTCTGCCACACCACGACGGGGGACAGGTATCCTGTTCTGCTCAAATATATCCAGGGCCTCGTATTCATGCAGTCTCATCTCTCATCACCTTCTATTTTCAATTTTTTCCAATTATAAATTTTTAATCAAAATATGTCAAATAATTAAATTAAAAATTTTTTTTATTTTTTAATTGCATTTTTAATTAAATTTATTTACAATAAAACATGACTGATACGAAAATAAAAAAATCCATTAAAAAACAGGAAGATAGCAGCCAGGTAGCATATAACGGCATAAGGCGGATGCTCTACAATAAAGAGATTGTCCCAGGTCAGAAGATTGCCTACCGCGACCTTGCAGAGAAGCTAAAATTAAGCCCTACCCCCATTGTCCAGGCACTAAAATGGCTTGAGTTACAGGGTTTTGTGAGCCATGAACCCAACCGTGGTTTCTACATGACACCCTTCAGCCTCAAAGAATTAGAGGAACTCTACGAATTAAGGGAGCTTGTGGAGCCATCTCTACTGCCTGCTACGATACAACGAATAACAAAACAGGGACTTGTAGAGCTTAAGGCAGCCCTTGAGGCACACCTCTCTGCAGAAAGGGAGTTCTATCTAAAGGAGAGGCTCTTTAAAAACAGGGAGTTCCATATGACACTGGCATCGCTGTCCGGCAAAGAGACTCAGATTAGACTCCTCCAGAATGTATTTGACATGCTGTTTCTCAAATATGGTGGCAATTATTTCCCCATGGCATCTCTGTCCTCAACAGACCAGGAACACCAGGAGATATACGATGCAGTCTCCCTTCGGAGCCTTGAGAGGGCTCAAAAGGTGCTTAAAAACCATCTAACCAATGTCAAGATACAGGTTCTCACGAGTGTCAAAAAGATGCTTGCCGAACAGGAACAACCCATTTTTTAAGACATAAAATTTTGTAGTAAAAAAATTAAGGAGGTTAGAGATATGGGACTAAAGACAAAAGAAGAATACATTGAATCACTAAGGGCATTAAAGCCCACTGCATATATGTTTGGCCAGCGCCTTACCAATATTGTAGACAACCCCCGTCTCAGGGCCGGGATTGAGGCAACAGGGGCTACCTATGAACTGGCACACATGCCGGAATACAGGGACTTGATGGTTACGGTAAGCCCATTGATAAATGAGGAGGTAAATAGATTCACCCTGCCTCCTTCAAGCATTGAAGACCTTGTTGCAAGGGTAAAGATAAACCGTAAGGTGGCCAACTATGTTGCCACATGCCACCAGAGGTGCACAGGGCTTGACTGTCTATCAACCCTTGCCATTGTCACCTATGACATAGACCAGAAATACGGGACAAGCTATAACAAAAACTTTATAGAGTTTTTAAAATATATGCAGAAGAACGACCTTACAGCAAATGCTGGGGTGACAGATGTAAAGGGTGACCGCTCCCTTGCCCCCCATGAACAGCCAGACAAGGATATGTTCCTCCATGTGGTGGAAAAAAGAGATGACGGTATTGTCGTTAGGGGTGCAAAGGCACACCAGACAGGCTCATTATCCTCCCATGAGATTATAGTCCTACCCACAAGGGCTATGGGCAAAAACGATAAAGACTATGCTGTATCCTTTGCCATACCTTCAGACACAGAAGGGTTAATCCATGTGGTGGGCAGGTCAACCCTTGATATGCGTGAGATAGACGGCTGTGATATAGGCAATATCTACTATTCAAAATACTGCCCCACCCTCATATTCAATGATGTCTTTGTCCCCTGGAACAGGGTCTTTATGTGCGGTGAGACAGAGTTTGCATCTGAGATGGTAATAAAATTCTCCTCATTCCACAGACAGAGTCACGGTGGATGCAAATCAGGAAAGATTGACTGCATGATAGGTACTGCCCTAACATTAATGGACTACAACGGGACATCCAAGGCAGGACACCTGAAACAGAAGGTCATTGACATGATTCACAGGGCAGAGACACTCTACGGATGCTGTCTTGCCTCTTCATACGAAGGCAAAAAACAACCTTCCGGTAACTACTTTATAGATACTGTCCTTGCCAATGCCTCCAAGATCCATGAAGGAAAAGAGCTTGCCGAGGCCATAAGGCTCATGGTGGATGTATGTGGCGGGTTTGTTGCAGATTTACCATCAGACAGGGATTTTTCAAACCCTGAGATAGGCGGGCTTTTGAAAAAATACCTCAAAGGTGTAGATGGTGTCCCGGTGGAAAACCGTATAAAGATGTACAGGCTCGCAGAGAAGCTTGCCCTTGAAAGCGCAGATACCATATCTGACATCCACGGGGGAGGCTCACCAGAGGCCCACAGGGTAACAATCTTCCGTGAGACAGATATTGAAAGCAAGAAAAAGGCTGCAAAACGCCTTGCAGGGATTAAAGATTAAAACCCAAAATGAGAATAAAAAATACCTTTTCAAAAAGGGCATGTCCATCATGCCCTTTTTTATTGGTGTTTTCCATTGATTACCTCATAGGCCAAATCACACCCTCATAGAGTCGGCAATTATGGAGTGTCTTTGTAGGGATTTGGATATGGGGATGGAAACAGATGAGGTAAAAAAATGTTTTGATAAACCCCGTGGTAATGGCCTTGTTTGTAACGAGAGCATGCCTGTTCACGATTTAATTCAACCCCTTATCTTTTCAAGGTAATCCTCGAGGGTAATGACAGATACATCATCCTTCAAAGGGACAGATTTTTCTGCAAGGGATAGTATAAATCCATCTGAGAAGGAGAGTCCATTAAAGAGCCTCTTTAGCTTTATAATATTTCCTGCCATTGAGACCCCTGGTGTCTTATTGAGCTTAATCTCAACAGGGATGAGCTCCTGAAAAGACCTTTCGATAATCAGGTCAACCTCAAGGCCGTTATTTGTCCTGATATAGTATAGAGGCGGTCTCCTTCCAGTATTGAAGAAGCATTTAACTGTCTCCTGTATACAGAAATTCTCAAACAATGCACTGGACATGGGGCCGTTTATGAGGTGTTCGCTGTTTCTTATCCCTGTAAGATAACAGACAAGGCCAGAGTCAAGAAAGTATACCTTGGGGGATTTTGTTATCCGTTTCCCAAGGTTATGGTAATATGGAGGCAGAAGAAATACAATCCTTGTTGCCTCAAGTATGGATAGCCAGTTCCTTGCAGTAGGTACGCTGATGCCGATATCATTTGCCAGTTGTGAAAGGTTGAGGACCTGTGAGCACCTTGCCGCGAGAAGCTGGAGGAAACGCTGAAAATCCCTCAAATTGCCTATATTATAGATGCTTCTCACATCCCTCTCCAGGTATGTCTGGATATATGAACCATACCATATATTTATATCCATTGAGGAATCCACAACAAGTTCAGGATATGACCCGACAAGACATCCATGGATAAAATAGTCAAGGGTGTCTTTAAATCCTACCGCTACTTTTTTTTCATTAACAGAAAATGGCAGCAATTCCAGGAGGGCCACCCTCCCTGCCAGGGAGTCACCGAGATTTTTAATCATGTGGAACTGCTGTGAACCTGTAAAGACATAAAGGCCATTTCTATCCCTTGAGCTGTCTATCCTCATCTTGATATAGGAGAGTAGACCGGGTGAATACTGTATCTCATCTATAATCACATTTTCCCCTGCTGAATCGAGGAAAAACAGGGGGTCTGATATGGACTGTTCCCTTCTCAACGGGTCATCAAGGGTAATATAGTTATATCCATTAAGGGTATTTATGAGGAGCGTGGATTTCCCTGATTGCCTTGGACCTGTGAGCACAATGCTGGGAAAGGTTGCAAGGGCTCTAATAATCTTTTCCTCTATCTCGCGATGGATATAGACCATATAGCCAGTATAATCAGTCAATACGGGATTGTCAATACATATTTTAAATGCCATTTTAAATTTGTATAAATTAAATAGTAAGGGGCGAGGGGTGAGGGGCGATAGGCGATGGGCGAGGGGCGAGGGGCAATAGGCGAGGGGCAATAGGCGAGGGGCGAATTGTTTCAGGTTTATGAGTTTAAGGTCGAGGGAGAGTCTTATTTTTAAAATATGACATACAGAAAAATGGGTGTAAAGGAAAAAATGAAATCATTAACGGGCTTCCCACAATTAGTCTGGTAAATACTTCTAAAATCTTTTTCTAAGGGTCTTGATTAAAGATATACCTATTAAAAAAACAAGGCATATAAAAACCAAAAACATGAACCACTCTCCATATCTCGCATAAAAGGTCATGCTATTGGACAGGGAAAAATCACCTTTTACAACAGCATCTTCAAATATAGGGGTTTTAGCCCTTATCCTCCCCCTGTGGTCTATTATGGCACTTATGCCTGTGTTGGCTGCCCTGATAATGTATCTCTCTGTCTCTATAGCCCTGAATACATAAAAAGAGAGATGCTGATACGGGGCGGATGTCCTGTCATACCAGGCATCGTTGGTTATATTGACTAATACCTGGGCGCCTTTTCTCACTGTATCAAGAGATATGTTGGGGAATATGCCTTCATAGCAGATTAAAACACCTATATCCCCTGAGGATGTGGGTATGGGCCTATGGGATTTACCCGGAGAAAAACTGCCGCCAGCAGCAGTAATCTTCGATAAAAAGGGTATATAGTCTTTAAGGGGTGTATACTCTCCAAAGGGGACAAGGTGAACCTTATTGTATATCCCTGCTGTTTTACCCTGTTTGTCAAATACATATGCAGAGTTGTAAAAGATGTCGCCGTCCTCCATGTGGACTGTCCCTAAGAGTATGTCTGTATTTGTAGATACTGCCAGGGATTTTAAGAGTTCATCTATCTGCTTTGCTGTATTTATTGCAAAGGGCATGGCTGTCTCAGGCCATACAACAAGGCTTGAGCCCCTGCTGTTATTCAGGGTCATCTCGTAGTATTTCTTTACTGTCTTTGCCTTGAAATATGCATCCCATTTTATGTCCTGTGATATATTACCCTGGATAATGGTCACGTTATGTCGCTTAATGCCCGGACTATCGCTATTTAACCTTATAAAACCGTATACAATGGACCCTGAGAACAAAACCGCTGTTATGATTATATAATAAAGGGGTATCCTCTTTTTCGACCAGATGGAGTAGAAGATACAGTTTATGGCCACTATCATAAAGGATATGAAATAGATGCCTGTTATGGAGGCAACCTGGATAAAGGGGAGGAAGATATGCTGTGAGTAGGCAAGGAGGACCCATGGGAAACCGGTCAAAAGAAATCCCCTTATATATTCCAGGACAACCCATATAATGGGGGCTGATAGATATATGGGTATGGATAGCCTGGATTCCAGATATGTTATGGAATAGCAGAAGACCCCTACATAGAAAGACATATACAGGACAAGGACGATCATAATCAGGATACTGGATACAATATCAAGCCCCCCGTATCTGCTCATGGCCACCACAACCCAGTATACTGTCCCCATATAGCCCACCATGCCGGATAGCATACCGGCAAGGAGATTCTGGTAAGGCCTATCTTTTCTAAGAGACAGAAATAATGGCACAAGGGATATAAATGCCAGGGGAAAAAGGGATATGGGAGGGTGGATCAATATGGTTAGTAACCCGGATAGGATGGGCATCCATATATTAAATTCAAGGGCAGGCATCTTCAGGCTGACGGATCTCATTTTTCTGGGTTCACCTGAGAGTCTTTTCACATCCTGACCTTATCTACATAATCTGTAATTAATCTCTTGTATCCCTCATGGGCTGTTATAAGACTCAATAACCTCTTCTCGTGATACCTCATCCTCCTTGCCTCATTTCCACCTTTTTCATGGTCAAGGCCCTTTATATGGAGGAGGCCATGGATTATAAGTGCCATGAGTCTCTCATAAAAATCACACTGCGCATGCTCTGCCTCTTCCTTTGCCCTCTCCAGGGATATGATGATGTCGCCTATCACCTCTTCTTCCTTCAGGCCTTCATCCTCCAGATATGAAAAAGATATGACATTGGTAGACCAGTCCCTGCCGAAATACTCATGGTTCAATTTCTTTATCCCTTTATTATCCGTGAAGAGGAGGCTTATATGTCTATCCTGTAGCCCTGAATATATTAGTAACTCTTCTATCAGTCTTTTGATCTGTCTTTTGTTTATCTTCAGCAGTCTTTGTGAGTCTTTTATCAGAACCATTATGCCCTGCCCTTTCGGGATACTCTATCCTTTGATGGAATATCCCTAACAGTATGTTTATGAAACTCTTTTGTATAGCATGGAGGTCTTTTAAGGTCAATTCACACTCGTCAAGCTGGCCATCAAGAAATATCCTTTCAATGACATCCTGGACATGCTTTTCTATCCTTTTAGGCGTGGGGTCATCCAGTATCCTTGAGGAGGCCTCTACAACATCGGCAAGCATCACTATCCCTGCCTCTTTTGTCTGGGGCTTGGGTCCTGCATATCTAAAGTCCTTCTCATCTATTACATACAGGCCCGGGTCTTCCTGTTCCTTTGCCCTGTTAAAAAAATAGCTAACAAGGGTTGTCCCGTGGTGCTCTTTTATTATATCCTTTATCTTCTTTCCCAGCTTGTATTTATCTGCAAGTTCAACGCCCTCCTTTACATGGGATAGTATGATAAGGGAGCTCATATTCGGTGTTAGATTTTTATGGGCATCCTCAAAACCTTTTCTATTTTCGATGAAATAGTGGGGCATCTTTAGCTTGCCTATATCATGATAGTATGAAGAAACCCTTGCCAGAAGGGGATGGGCACCTATGCCCTCTGCTGCTGCCTTGGAGAGATTACCTACTATTATACTGTGGTGATATGTCCCTGGTGCATTTACCATCATATCCCTTAAGAGTGGGTTATCGAGGTTGGCAAGCTCGAGGAGTTTTATGTCTGTAGTATAATCAAAGGCATATTCTATAATGGGGAGCAATCCCAGGGCAATAAAGCTACTTGCAACGCCATTTATGAGTATGAACAATATCTTTAGGGGCAGGTCAATGAGTGACCTCCCTGCCATTAAATCAAATATGATTGCAAGAAGACTTACAATAAATGCAGTGAATATGCCTGCCTTTATTATTGTGTTTCTGTCCTCACATTTACCTGAAAAATAAGAGGCAACTATGTTGCCGGTTAACACATAGAGAAAGGCAGTCATGCTCATATCAAACATAATGCCTGTCACAATGGCAATGAGAAGGGAGAATATTATCGCTGCCTCTGAAAACAGGACAATCCTCATGATAATCCCGAATAAAAACACCGGGGCAAGATACATAATGCTCACTGCATTGCTATTACTTATATGGTGGGATATCAAAAAGAGTATCTTTATGAAAAGGGTTGTAAACAGTATAAGGGATGAACAAAAGATGATGTCTTTTTCTGTGAGCTGGAATTTTTTGATATTTCTCGCAGAAAACTCGTAAAAAATAAGGCTGATGGAAAAAATCAAGAGAAAGATGGAGATAAAGCTCCTTGCTGCAAAGGTGTCTTTAGACCCCTTTTCTTTTATGGCATGGAGCTTGGCAAGATGATCGCTATTGACACGCTCACCCTCCCTGACAATAATCTCCCCTTTTTTTATTGTTATGCCCAGAGAGGGGATGGGTGTCTCATACGGTGATTTTATGTTGCTGCCTGCTATGTCTCCGGGCTGGTAATCCGGTAGACCATTCTGGAGCCTGTAGGTCACAATTATGGTCAGGCAAAGGGAAAGGACAAAAAAGATGGCGATTATCCTTATTTTATAATACGATGGGGGTTTATCCTTTTCGTTCTGCATGGCTGTTTATTTCCTCTTGAGATGTCTTTCTTGTCTCATATGCCCTTATTATCTTCTGGACAAGGGGATGTCTCACCACATCCTTTTTTGTAAAATATACAAATCTTATCCCCTTGATGCCCTTCAATATCCCCTGTATCTCCACAAGACCGCTTGCTTTTTTATCTGTTAGGTCTATCTGGGTTACATCACCTGTTATTACTGTCTTGGAGGAGAAACCAAGCCTTGTTAAGAACATCTTCATCTGTTCAGACCCGGTATTCTGTGCCTCATCGAGTATTATAAAGGCGTCATTTAGTGTCCTTCCCCTCATAAAGGCAAGGGGTGCTATCTCTATAATACCCCTCTCGATGAGCCTTGTTGCCCGGTCCATATCCAGCATGTCATAGAGGGCATCATACAGAGGTCTGAGATATGGGTTTACCTTCTCATACATGGTGCCCGGGAGATAACCCAGTTTTTCACCGGCCTCTATGGCAGGCCTTGTGAGTATAATCCTCGAAACCTCTTTCCTATAATACGATGACAGGGCCATGGCCATGGCAAGATATGTCTTGCCTGTACCTGCCGGGCCTATGCCTATTACCATATCGTATTTCCTTATAGCCTCGATATAATCCTTCTGATTTTTAGACTTTGGTTTTATGGTCTTTTTAGATGGGAATATGTATATCTGGTCTTTCTGCAGGTCTTCAGGGGGCTGATGATTGTGGGTAATATGCCTTACTGCACTATCTATGTCAGATGAATTGACAACAAAACCTTTTTTAATGATACCCTTTAACTCATCTATAACCCTGCTCGTATTCTCTATCTCACTTCTTGTCCCTACTATGGTAAGGTGGTTCCCCCGGACGCTCGTCCTAACATTAAAATACTTTCTCAGATATTTTATATTTTCGTCACGGGGCCCGAAGAGATTGCGGGCAGTGTTTATATCATCAAAAGCAAGTCTTAAAAATTCTTCCTCAGTCTTTTCGTTCAATGATCTAAACCATTCCTCCTTGTTGCACAATTAGTATAACATAAAATCTGATTTTAAAAAATACACAAAAAAACACCCCTGGTAGGAGGCTCTCCCAGAAGACAGGATATAGGCTATAGATTTTTTTGCTATAATATTCAATAGTTTTAACACAGGACAAACCGATTTACGATTCACGATTTACTAATATCAGAGGGGACGCCCTTATTGCCCCTATCTTCAAATATACCCACAACATCCCCCTCTTTAATCTCCACACCATCAATATATGAAAATCCCCTTATGACAACATTGCTGTGTATAATGGAATCTTTTATTATTGTGTTAGGTCCTATGGTTACATTTTCCCCGATCCTCGACTTCCCCAGTATATATGAATCAGGGTATATAACCGTATCCCTTTCAATGGTTACAAGGCTGTCTATATAGACATTCCTGTCCATAAGGGTAACCCCATTTTTAAGGTGCAGGAGGTTTATCCTGTCCCTCATGATTATGTTTGCCTCCATGAGCTCTTTTCTACTGTTTATACCAAGGACATACGAGGCAACAGGGTAATGGAAACCTCTCACGTCTATACCTCTTTCATTGGCAATAGTGCATATATCAGTAAGGTAGTATTCACCCTTTTTGTTGTTGTTTTTTATATCCTTGAGGAGCCTTATATGCCCCTCTGGTATGATGCAGATGCCTGTATTTATCTCTTTCACCTCTTTCTGGTCTGGCGTGGCATCGGCATCCTCTATTATGGCCTTTATATACTCGCCCTCCATGATGACTCTTCCGTAGCCAGCAGGGTCTTCGACAGAGGTGGTCATAAAGGTTATTGCCCTCTTTCTATTGTAAAAACCCATAAAATCCATTAAAGTGGATTTATCCATGAGGGGGACGTCTCCATACAGGACAAGGATATCGCCTCCCCTTAGGGAGCCCTCGGCACAGAGGACAGCATGGGCAGTGCCTTTCTGCTCTGTCTGGACAGTAAAATTAACATCATACATGCCTATAAAAGGGATAATCTCCTCCCTTCCGAAGCCTACAACAACTGTTATGCCATTAGGTTCAAGCTCCTTTGCCCTTTCAATTACATAACCGATCATGGGTTTACCCATAATCTCGTGGAGGACCTTTGGTTTTTTCGACTTCATTCGCTCGCCCTTGCCTGCTGCAAGGATTATCACATCCAGTCTATTCATGGTCTTTTACCCTCTTTCCCGATAGTCTTACAATTATAATGCTCAACTCATAAAGCCCCCACAGTGGTATGGCCATGAATATCTGGCTTGTTATATCAGGGGGCGTGATAACAGCGCTTAAGATAAAAATCCCCAGTATGGCATATCGCCTCTTGGATGAGAGCATCTTGTGGTCTATGATACCCACCCGTCCGAGATAAAATGCCATAAGAGGCATCTCAAATATAAGACCAAAGGCTATAAGCAGCTTAAGGGTCAGGTTCATATAGCCCTTCAAATCAGGCATGGGTATAATAAACTCTGCTGCGTAGCTCACAAAAAACCTGTAAATAAAAGGCATTACAACAAAATAACAGAACACAGCCCCGCATATGAAACATATGCTCCCGTAGAAGATAAAGGGGAATGCATATTTCTTTTCTTTCTCATAGAGACCAGGGGATACAAACATCCATATCTCATACAGTATTACAGGGGCGGCTGCAAAGATTGCAACTACCAGTGAAATCTTGAAGTATGTAATGAATGCCTCTGTGACATATGTAAAGATAAACGAGCTTTTTTCAGGCATCACCTTTATAAAAGGCTGCATGAGGAAATAGAATATCTTTTCCTTAAAATAATAGGCTACAATGAAGGCTATACCGGTAGCAATAATGCAGACAACAAGCCTGTCTCTTAACTCCTTAAGGTGGGATATAAATGGCTGTTTTTCCTCGGATTTTATCTTTTTGACCATAGAATTCTGCTATGCATCAGGGGTGTGTGGCTTATGGGTTTCAGGCTCATCTTTTGATATGTCTTGTGTTTTCTCCTGTTCATTATCCTCAGGGGTCTTTTCTTTTATGACCTCCTCTTCTATGGTCTCTTTAACCTCATCAGCCATCCTCCTGAATTCACCAAAGGCCTTTCCAATGGATTTTGCAAGCTCAGGTAGTTTAGAGGGACCAACTACAAGTAGCGCAACAATGAGTATAACAATAAGTTCCGGTAGCCCGATACCAAACATAGATGTAAATTAACACAAAATCCCATTAAAACAAAATAAAATATTCAAATCCCTTTAGCGGTCTCAAAGAGTAAACCGCCACTTGCAGAACATATCCGGGGGATGGCTGTCAGGGGGTGCAAAAAGGCACTCTACCTTTATATTGGGGTCAATCTCCCTTGCAAAAGATTCAAACTCACCCCTGTGCATGTCCTTACAGACAAACTCCTCAAGCCCCCTCTTCAATCTTGATTCCTGGGTAGGACAGTGGGGCACGGTTATAATAACCTCGTTTTCCTTTTCCTCTATCTCGTATTCTACTATTATGGTCCATGTAAAAAGCCTCAATGCCTTCACAAAACCTTTTAGCCCCTTTTCCTTGATGTTAAACCTATTTATCAGATCCTTAGATGCCATGCCTGCCACCCTGCCCCAGACCATCTCGTTTATACGCTCTGCTGTAGGCTGGTCAAACCTCTCTGCCACATAGATAAACCAGAATGCGTCTATCACCCTGTAATGCCAGAGTAAAAACTCTATGTAGCTTTTAAGCTGATTTTCATCCATCTCGTCAAAGACCTTCAGATTCATAAAAACCCCCATTTTATATTGTTATTATTCATCTTCCTCTTTAAGACCCCTGTTTTTTATATCCCTTATGGATTCCAGTATGTCTTTTCTCTCATACACTATCCTGTATAACTCCTCTGTAATGGGCATCGCTACACCCATATTCCTGGACATGAGGTATGCTGCCTTTATGGTAAAATAACCCTCTACAACAGCATTCTGAGAGCCTATAATCTCCTCTGATGTCCTTCCCCTTGCGAGCTCCAGTCCAAATGCCCTGTTCCTACTTAAAGAGCCATAGGATGTCAGGATCAGGTCGCCTATACCAGAAAGGCCCATGAATGTGGTATCTCTGGCACCGAGGGCCCTGCCCAGCCTCCTTATCTCTGCAAGGGCACGGGTTACAAATGCAGCCTTTGTGTTTGTCCCGAGCTCCAGCCCCTCTATTATACCTGCCCCTATAGCCATGACATTCTTCATTGCCCCACCGAGTTCAACACCGACAACATCTTCATTGGTATAGACCCTGAAGTTGTCACTATGGATAAGCGACTGAAAATATTTAGAGAGACTCTTGATTCTCGATGCAACAACAACAGAGGTGAACTGTCCTTTTGCCACCTCCCTTGCAAAAGAAGGTCCTGAAAGCACTGCAACCATCTCATCTCTGCCTATGAGCTCATGGACAATATCTGCCATAAATTTATAGGTGTTAATCTCTATTCCCTTGGTGAGAATAAGTATCCTCTTCCCCTGTAATCCATGGGATACCCTTTCTAATGTCTCCCTGAGGGCAAAGGATGGTGTGGCTATGACAATATCATCAGAATAGGCCGGGATATCTGTTAATTCATGGGTAAAGTCCATGTATCCTGAGAGCTTAAAACCAGGCAGGTAGTATCTGTTTTCCCTCTCTTTCTTTAATATCCTGTACAGGTCTTCCTCATATACCCAAAGGAGCACATGGTATCCCATACCTGCAAGATGCATGGAAAAGGCTGTCCCCCATGCCCCAGCACCTATGACACCTATTGTCTTTTTTTCTCTTTCTAATCCCATGACAAGGTCGAGACTTTTATAAAAGGCCCCATAAAAGCCTTAAAAAGGCTTGCTAATCTCTTCACATCAATCCTGCTCTGCAATAGCCACACTGCTTACCTTCTCACCTTCTTTCAGGTCCATAAGCTTGACACCTATACCACCCCTTTTCTGGACAGGGAGGTTCTCTGCATGAAACCTTATGGTCCTGCCTGTATCTGTGACAAGTATAACCTCATCCTTTCTGTCTATCTGTTTTATATACACAACCTCACCGTTTTTCTTTCCGCATCGGGTATTTATTATGCCCTTACCGCCCCTTAATTGTTCCCTGTATTCTGAACAGGGCGAACATTTTCCATATCCTTTGTCTGTGACAGTGAATATCACCGAGTCATCATGGACTATCTCTGCTGAAACAACCTCATCGTCTCCCTCTAATGAGATACCCCTGACACCATATGCCTGTCTGCCCATATGTCTTATCTGTTTTTCGTGAAATCTAATGGACATACCTCTTTTTGTGGCCAGCATCACCTCGTTTTCCCCGTCTGTCTCAAGGACGCCAACAAGGCTGTCTTCCTCAGGCAGGTCTATGACCTTTATGCCTGTAGATCTCAAGTTTTTGATTTCACTTAGGCTTATCTTTTTGACCTTTCCCTTTTTGGTTATGAGGAAGAGATACCTGTCATCTACAAATTCATTGGCATGGGCAACAGCGGTTATCTTCTCATTTTTCCCTATATTTATGATGTTGAGAATGGGTTTTCCCTTTGATGTAAGGGGTGCATCAGGGATGTTAAAGACCTTTAATATATAGGCCCTGCCGTTGTTTGTAAAAAATATTATATAAGAGTGGGTAGATGCAATATAGAGGTGGTCTACTACATCCTCATCCCTCACCACTATACCTATCTTACCCTTACCCCCTCTGAGCTGGTGTTTATACTGGTCAAGGGGTGTCCTCTTTATATAACCCTTGCTTGTGATTGTGACAACCACCTCTTCTTCCTTTATCATATCCTCTATGGTTATCTCAGGGAGTTCGTCAACAATCTCTGTAAGCCTTTCATTCCCGTATCTGTTCTTTATGTCGATGAGCTCTTCCTTGACTATACCAAGGAGCACAGACTCGTTATCCAGGATATTCTGTAGCCTCTTTGTCTCATCTTTTGTAGACTGGAGGTCCTCTATTATCTTTGCCTGCTCCAAGGATGTGAGCCTCTGAAGCCTCATCTCAAGGATGCTTGTGGCCTGTTTCTCGGAAAAGCCAAATCTATCCATAAGGCTAACCCTTGCCTCTGGCGTGTTCTTTGACTTTTTTATAATGGCTATGACCTCATCTATGTTATCAAGGGCAATCTTTAAGCCTTCGAGTATATGGAGCCTCTCCAATGCCTTATTAAGCTCAAATATAGAACGTTTTGTTACAATCTCCTTCCTGAATTTTATAAACTCACCTATTATCTCCTTTAGATTTAAAACCCTTGGTTGATTGTCAACAATGGTGAGAAAGATTATCCCGAAGGTTGTCTGGAGCTGGGTATGCTTGTATAGTTTGTTCAGTATCGGCGTTGCCATCTCACCCCTTTTGAGCTCTATAACAATCCTCATGCCCTCTCTGCTCGACTCATCCTTCATATTGGCAATGCCCTCTATCTTTTTGGAGTTCACCAGCTCTACTATCCCTTCTATGAGTCGTGCTTTATTTACCTGATATGGTATCTCTGTAATGACAATCCTCTCTCTACCCCCATCCTTCTTGCTTTTCTCGATAACAGCCCTTGCCCTCAGTATGATATGACCTTTGCCTGTCTCATAGGCATCCCTTATCCCCTGCCTCCCGTAGATTATGGCCTGGGTAGGAAAATCAGGGCCTGGTATAATCCTTATCAATTCATCGAGGGTAATGTCTGGATTATCTATGGTGGCTACTATGGCATCTACCACCTCATTGAGATTATGGGGGGGTATGTTCGTTGCCATACCCACTGCTATACCTGATGAACCATTGATGAGGAGATTGGGTATCTTTGAAGGCAAGACTACAGGCTCCTCAAGGGAGTCATCATAGTTTGGCCTGAATGATACTGTGTCTTTCTCTATGTCCTTGAGTATCTCCTCTGCTATCCTGGAGAGCCTTATCTCTGTATACCTCATGGCTGCCGGTGCATCTCCGTCAATGGAACCAAAATTACCCTGTCCATCTATCAAGGGATAACGGAGAGAGAAATCCTGGACCATCCTTGTGATGGCATCGTATACAGCCTGGTCACCGTGGGGGTGAAATTTACCTATTACATCACCTACTATCCTTGCAGACTTTTTATATGGCTTATCATGGGTATTGCCAAGCTCATACATGGCATATAAAATCCTTCTATGGACAGGTTTAAGCCCATCCCTTATATCAGGCAACGCCCTCCCTATGATGGTGCTCATGGCATAATCAAGGTAGGACCTCTTCATCTCCTCTTCAATGGGGACTGTTACAACAGATTGATGCATGGATATGGCCTCCTAAAAAACACTACTTTTTTTGTCTTAATCTAACATAAACCCCAATCTATGTCAGTATTTAATTGAGATAATTACTCCAGGGCACATCCTCCCTGTTTGAATAGAATTGATTCTGATTTTTTATTCAGTCTTTAGTCTGCAGTCTAATACAAGAGCTTGGATATGGTGTTTTTCTGTATCTTGCTTGTCCCTTCGTATATAGAGGTTATCCTCACATCCCTTAATGCACCCTCAAGCCCCTGGTCACGCATATACCCATAGCCACCGAACATATCAATGCACCTGTTGAGTATACTTATTGCTGTCTCTGGTATGGTGAGCTTTACAACAGAGGAGTATTTCTTTGATTCAGGGTCTTTTCTGTCATAGAGCCATGCTGCCCTGTATAGGATACCTCGACACTTCTCTATCTCCACATACATATCCACAAGGTCGTGTTCAATGGACTGGAACTTTATAATGGGTCTTCCGAATTGTTTTCTCTTTTTTGCATGATTTACTGCCTTTTCATACCCATATAACATGGCACCGAATGCCTGGGCTGCAATCACTATCCTGCCCAGTTCAAACCCATCAAGGACAGTCCTCATACCCTTGCCCCTCTTCCCTAATATGTTCTCCTTTGGTATGACAAAGTCACTGAAGACAAGCTCCCCGGAGGTAGTGGTATTGATACCCATCTTCCTGCCCAAATCAGTTATCTCAAAGGCACCGGGCCTGTTTTTCTCCTTGAGTTCTGTATCTATAACCAAAGCAGTCAAGCCGTTGTCATCCCTTGCCAGGAGGGTATAGAAATCTGCATAGCCTGCATTTGTTGTAAAGAGTTTTGAGCCATTCAATACAAAATGGTCTCCTCTCTCCTCTATCCTGGTTTTCATGCTGCCTATGTCGCTGCCGCTGTCTGGCTCTGTCACGCTTATTGCAGAGACATATCTGCCCTCTATCATGGGTCTTATGTATTTTTCCCTCTGTCTCTCTGAACCGTATATATCTATGACAAAGGCAGGTATATAACCGAGGCTCAGTGCCATACCCATACCAGGCAGGCTCCTGCACATCTCTTTTACTGCAATTACATGGCCCATGGCGCCATACCCTGAACCCCCTATGTCCTCACTGAATCCAACGCCTATAAAACCCAGCTCCCCTATCTTCTCATAGACCTCCTTTGGAAATCTATGCTCGTCCTCAAGCCTCTGTAGATACTCAAGATCAAACTCTTTCTCACAGAATTCACGGACAGCCTTTTCTATATCCCTCAGGTCATTATCAATATCAAAAAACATAATTAAATCACCTCTTAAAGGAGATTAGAACCATCTTAAAGGTCTCAATAAAGGTAATTATCCCATCATATCTCCAAAAAAACAAGCAGTCTCTTTACCTTGACAAAGCACAAAAAGGTGTATATTTTTAAATACAAAGAAAGAAATTGGGGGTTTCAATGAATCAATTCAAGACATTTTTCCTAATGGTAATCCTTACCATAATATTCGTTGCCGTAGGAGGCATGATTGGTGGAAAAACAGGGGCCTATATTGCCTTTTTTATAGCCTTTCTTATGAACTTCATAAGCTACTGGTTCTGTGACAAGATAGTCCTGAAGATGTACGGGGCACAACCTGTAACCCAGCAGGAGGCACCAGAGCTATACAGGATTGTCTATAACTTAAGCCAAAAGGCATCTATCCCCATGCCGAGGCTATATATCATCGAGAATGACAGCCCCAATGCCTTTGCCACAGGGAGAAACCCTGAAAATGGAGTGGTTGCAGTAACTACAGGTATTTTAAGGATATTAAGCCTCGAGGAACTGGAGGGGGTCATTGCCCACGAGATATCCCATATAAAACACAGGGATATTCTAATCCAGACAGTGGCTGCTACCCTTGCCGGTGCCATCACTATGCTCGCAGACTGGGCAAGGTTTGCTGCCATCTTCGGGGGAGCCAGAGGTGATGATGACGAAGGCGGGGGCAATATATTTACCGTTATTATATTCTCTGTCCTTGCAGCCTTTGCAGCCATGCTCATCCAGCTTGCCATATCCAGATCAAGGGAATACCTTGCCGACGAAGGTGGGGCAAGGCTTTCAGGCAACCCCTTATATCTATCCAATGCCCTTAAGAAACTCCATATGGGCATTGCAAAAAGGCCCATGGAGGATGCCAACCCATCTACAGCACCCATGTTTATAATGAACCCCTTTAGCGGTAAGGGTGTCCTTGCCCTGTTCAGCACCCATCCCCCCATAGAAGAAAGGATTAAAAGACTGGAGGATATGGCATATAGAAGATAATTATGGCGATATTATCAGGGCCACCTCACTCAATATAATTGCTGAAGTAGAAAAGGGCGGTTATTTAGACCATGCTATCGATAGGTATTTCACAGATAGAAAGATACCCGACCATCTCCACGGCATTATCTATGAGATAGCCTCAGGCGTTATAAGATGGAAGGGTTATCTCGACTGGATTGCCTCCCGTCTTGCAAAAAAAAGCATAAAAAGGCATATCCGTTATCTATTGTGGATTACCCTCTATCAGATAACCTTCATGAAAAAGGCATCTTACCATGTTGTCAACGAGGCAGTGGAATATGCCAAGAAGATGGAGGGAAGATATGTGGCAGGGTTTGTAAATGCCATACTGAGGAGGTATATAAGGGAATATATAGAAGACACAAGGGATAAAACCCGGGACTCGGTTAATGTCTGCATCCCCCAAAAACAAAAATCAGAGATAAAGAGGCTTTCCATTATACATTCCTTCCCTGAATGGCTCATCAGAAGATGGCATGAGAGGTTCGGACAGGATGACACAGAAAAGCTATGCGCTGCATTGAATAAAGTGCCAAGATTTGCCATAAGGATAGATACGAAAAGAATGGATATGGACCATGTAATGGATTATCTTGAAAAAAAAGGGATAAAGACAGAAAAGGGCAGGTATGTAGAGTCTTCCCTCTATGTAGACAGGCTTACACCTGTAATAAAAGATAGTCTATTTAAACAGGGCATAATACATATCCAGGATGAGGCATCACAGCTTGCAGGCGTGGCACTTGACCCGAGACAGGGTGATATTATACTCGATGCCTGCTGCGGTTTAGGTACAAAGACAGAACAGATTAAAGGGCTTGAGGGTCATATCAGGCTCTATTCTATGGATATAGATATGAACAAGCTCATTTCAATGGATAAAGAAGGGAAATACATAATATGCGGGGATGTCCTGCTAAGACCCTTCAGAGAAAAGTTATTCGACAAGATACTCCTTGATGCACCGTGCTCTTCTACAGGCATTATAAGAAAACACCCTGAGATAAAATGGAGATTGAGGGAAAAGGATATTAAAAGGCATGGGAGGAACCAGGTTGCCATGCTCAAAGCCCTGTGGGGGTGTCTCAAAGATAAGGGCTATCTCATATACAGTGTCTGCTCCTTTGAACCGGAAGAGACATGGGGTGTTTTAGATGAATTCAGCAGGGAAAATGAGTTTATAGTTGAAAATCCCCTCCCTCTTTTGTTTAATAAAGAATATTTTATGTCCCTTCCCCATGAAACAGATTTGGATGGCTTTTTTATAGTAAGGCTAAGAAAACCATGAGATTGATTAAGGTTGCATTCTATATTTTCATAGCAATACTCGTATTTATCTTTTCTTCATACGTAACCATGAAGATCATATTGAAGGCCCAGAGGACAGTAATATGCCCTGATATAATTGGTAAAAATGTGGAGGAGGCAAAAAGGCTTGTGGAATCAAGTGGGCTTTATTTCCATATAGTGAGATATGAAAAGAGAAACGACATCCCATATAACCACATTACTGTCCAGAAGCCAGGGGCAAATATATTAACCAAGAAGGGTAGGACAGTAATGGTCATAGTATCTGATGGCCCAGAGCTTTTGATTGTCCCTAACATTGAAGGTCAGCCCGTTAATGATGCCTATGGTGCCTTAAAGGAGAAAAATATCAATGTGGAGAAGATAATCTATGTACCCAACGAAAATGAAGGAAAGGTGATTGCCCAGATACCCAGAGCTGGCGAGGGCCTCCTTGAGGGTAAAGGGATTGTTATTTTTGCCGGTTCAAAACCCAAGAGGTATATACTTATGCCTGATATAGGTAACATTGACCTTACAGAGATAAAAGAGGAGCTGACAAAAAAAAATATAGGATATAAGATCATACAAAGAGGGGATTACAGCATGCCACGGAGACAGAGGATAATCCCATCCATTGCCCCAGGTCAGGTATTCGATGCCGATGAAGGCCTGGAGATAAAAATAAATTTAGGGGAGGAAGAGGATGAATAGAATAATGATAGCCCCATCTATACTTTCCTGCAATTTTCTTATACTGGAAAAAGAGATAAGGGATGCAGAAGAGGCAGGTGCTGACCTGTTTCACATAGATGTTATGGACGGACACTTTGTCCCCAATATAACCATAGGCCCCATGTTCGTTGAGGCAATAAGGAAGATTACATCAAAGCCCCTGGACTGTCACCTCATGATAAGCAATCCCTCAGACTTTGTTAAGGATTTTATCAATGCCGGTGCAGACATAATAACCATTCACATAGAGGCAGATACCCATATATTCAGGAGTGTGGATGTTATTAAGGCTGCAGGGATAAAGGCAGGGGTAACCCTCAATCCATCAACACCGCTATGTTCCCTGGAAAATATCATTGAAACCATAGACCTCCTATTAATCATGACAGTAAACCCCGGGTTCGGTGGTCAGTCGTATATAACCTCCATGGACAAGAAGATAAGGGATGCCCGGCAGATGATAGACTCAACAGGCAGGCACATAGACCTGGAGGTAGACGGGGGCATAAAGGCATCCAATGTAAAAAGGGTGGCAGATGCCGGGGCAGACATAGTGGTTATGGGGACAGAGTTCTTCCACAGCGGGGATTACAGAAAAAAGGTGGCAGAGATAATGGATATATTGAAATAGATGTCACTGCCCTGGGGCAAAACATCCATGCACTTTGAGTTATTCGGTTTATTGGTTTTATAGGTTCTATTGGGTTATAATAATTATCTCTTTGGTGACATATAAGGATACCCAGGATTATGTAACTCCATTTAGAAACAAAAGTGATATTGTTATACCTTAATACCCTGCTGGGGGACATCTCCAGCCAATTTAGGATGGATTTTCAGGGAGGTTTAAAATACCATGGAACTGAGAAAACAAAAGGTCTATAAACAGGTATATGAGGATGCCTGTAAGGTGCTTCTCAATGCAAATCAAGAGGAGAGGCTTATGAATGCCGGGCTCCGTTATAGTAAAACAGCTAAGGGTATTACAGCAGAGATACCTTTTTTTAATGAATTGATAACAATGACCATCCCTGATTTCTCGTTTAAAAATTCAAAGGGTTCCAATGTTACCTTAGTTTCAAAGATTATCATGCTCCACTATATAAACTTGGCCTCTGGCAGGCCATTGAGCAATGAACTTATACCTTATGAGGACATACCTGGCTGCCGACACTATAAGCCTGTATTCGAAAAAAGGGTTATAAAACCTTTGATGACTGCCTTTGGGACAAACAGGGATGCCTTTAGAGAGGCAGGAGAGGTGCTTATGGGTATAAAACAGGACTTCGGGGATGCATCCTTTACCATAAATCCTCTGCCCATGGTCCCCATGACCTTTATACTATGGGAGGCAGACGAGGAGTTTCCACCATCTGTAAGGATACTCTTTGACACATCCATAACCTCATACCTACCCCTGGAGGATATAACTGTTGTCTCCAAGCTCGCATCATCAAGGATTATAAAGGCTGCAAGACTAAGATATGCAGAAGAAGACATCTTTTGATGGGTTTAATTTGGTGTCTCCACTATCTCCTTACCTTTTTCGTGTCTGTATGTAAATCTTGAATCCCCTATCGGTTCATTTATCTTGGCGTATGTAAAGCTTATGGTATTTATGTTTCCTGTAAATTCCTCTATCTCTATCCTCTTTACCATATTCTGCCTGTCTACCCAGACCTTTGCTGATATTACCTGACCCTCTTTCTTAGGGACAAGCTCCATGACATCCATGTCACCTACCCTCTTTTTCTCCTTTAGCCTGAATATCTCATCCATCTTTGATATGTCATCTATAAGGTCAAGGAATGTCCCCCCTGTCTTCTCCCTGTTTACCCTCCTCTTGTAGACCACAGGTTTGTCCTCCTCGCCCTGCCATATAAACCTGCTGTCATAGAGAAAGTATCTTGTCTTTGGCTTGTTGTATCGCCAGAGAAACCCTTTATTCCTCTTATAGAAGAAATCACCCTCAAACTCCCTCTCTTTTTTCAGGCTGGATATAAAGACCTTCTGGCTAAAGCCTGCCTCAAGGGTCATAATGTTAGAGTATGTCTTTTTTATGCTATCAAAGGGTGATGGCTCTGTGCAAAAGACAAAACCGTAAAAACCAAAAAACAGTACCACTATCCACAAGCCTATCCTTATAAATCTTGTTAATCTTGAACTTAACTTTGTGCGTCTATTCCCCATCTTTTAAATCCCTCTTTATATTCTGTATCTATTTCGATAAAATAGGCCCTGAAAAAAGGCCTTTTACTGTCTTCTTAAGACCTCCCTGGGTTTGACACCATCTGAAGGTCCGACAATACCTTCACTCTCCATCTTTTCTATAATACGGGCTGCCCTGTTATATCCTATTCTGAACCTCCTCTGTATCATGCTTATGGACGCCTCACCCTTCTCCATAACAAACTCTACTGCCTCTCTATATTTTTCATCGTCTATAGCATCCTCACTGTCCTGCTCTTCCCTCTCCTCGAGTATCTCATTCTGATATACAGGGCTTGCCTGGCCCTTGAGAAACTCTACAATCCTCTTTATCTCCCCTTCTGATACAAAGGGGCCATGCAGTCTCTGGATCCTCCCCAGTCCTGGGCTCATAAAGAGCATATCGCCATACCCAAGGAGGCTTTCTGCACCGTTTGTGTCAAGGATAGTCCGTGAATCAACCTTTGTTGTCACCTTGCATGATATACGGGCAGGGAAATTAGCCTTTATTATGCCTGTCAAGACATCAACAGAGGGTCTCTGCGTAGCCAGGATCAGGTGTATACCCGATGCCCTTGCCATCTGCGCAAGCCTTGCAATATACTCCTCTACCTCCTTGGCCGATACCATAAACAGGTCTGCCAGCTCATCTATAACAACAACAATATATGGAAGGGTGGCCTCCTTCTGCTTTGCCATCTTGCTGTTATATCTGTCTATACTCCTTACGCCTATCTCTGCCATCATAGTATATCGCCTCTCCATCTCATCTATAAGCCAGCGGAGGGATGTCTTGGCGTTCTTGGGATTGGTAACAACAGGAAGGAGCAGATGGGGTATACCGTCATAGAATGAAAGCTCGAGCATCTTAAGGTCTATCATCAAAAACCTGACATTGACAGGGGTTGCCTTAAAGAGCATACTACATATCATGCTGTTCAGAGAGACACTCTTGCCTGACCCGGTGGAACCGGCTACGAGGAGGTGGGGCATCTTTGTCAAATCAGCTACAAAGGGCTCTCCTGCTATGGTTTTACCTATAGCCATAGTGAGGTATGACTGGGATGATCTAAATGCCTCTGACTCTATAATCTCCCTGAGATAAACAGTCTGTCTCACCTTATTGGGGACCTCTATGCCTACCACAGACTTCCCCGGGATAGGGGCAATAATCCTTATTGATATGGCGCTCAGTGCCATGGCAAGGTCATCAGCAAGGTTTGATATCCTGCTCACCTTTATCCCCGGGGCAGGTTCAAATTCATACATGGTTATGACAGGCCCTGGTTTTACCTCTGAGACCCTGCCCTCTATCCCGTAATCCTTGAGTTTCTTCTCCAGGATAGATGCATTTGCCTGTATACTCTCCTTGTCTATCTTTATCTCTGTTTTTTCCACCTCATCGAGGAGAGATACAGATGGAAGCCTGTAAGGCCCTGTCTCATAATAAAAATCAAAGGCCTCCTGGACAGGCTCTTTTTCTTTTTTTGGCTCTTCTTTTTTCTCCTCCACCACCTTTATCTGTTTCCTCTTCTCAACAGAACGCCTCCTCTTGATGGAGTCCTCTATAATGGAGAGGATGGGCGCCTGTACAATAAGGAATACAGATATGAGGAATATGACAATAGAGATGAGATAGCTGCCAAAATATCCGAAAAGCCCTGTAAGGGTCTTCTCAAGCAAAACACCCAGAAAACCTGAAAAAGGTAGGTCAACCCCCTTTATCCTTACCTTGCCCACCATGAGTTGAAAAAGGGTTAGGGCAGATACAAAAAAGAGAACAAGACCTGACGATAAAATGATGACATGGGGTGGATCCTTTTTTCTTATACAGAAAAAGGCAAATAAAAGTGTATATGCAGGCAAGAGATAGCTCACCATCCCGAAGACCTGGATAAGGGCATCTGTTATGTATGAGCCCACCTTTCCGCACAGATTCTTTACAGGTCCGGTAGAGAATGTGCTAAATGAAGGGTCAAGGGGGTGATATGATACGAGGCTCACAAGGAGGAAAAGAAATAGCCCTATAAGCCCTATGCCTATCATCTCTTTTTTAAGTTCATTAGACATCTGACCCTCTTTTTATATTCAATGCCTTTTCATCAATGCCTCTATGGCTGACCTGACCTCAGCCATTACCCTGTTTTTCTCTGATGCCCTCTTCTCCAATATAAATACAGGTTTTCCTATGTTTACGTATATTACCCCTTTTTTCCGAGGAATTAAACTACCTTTTGGTTGTAATAAACATGAACCATATATACCCACAGGGACAACAGGGACACCTGCCTCAATGGCAAGGGAGAATACACCTTTTTTAAAGGGTAAAAGCACACCATCCATGCTTCTCGTCCCCTCTGGAAATATTATTATATTTGTCCCCTCTTTTATCTTACTGGCTGCCCTTTCTATGGCCTTTATTGCCTCTCTGGGGTTTTCCCTGTCAAGGCTTATATAACCTGCCTTTTTCATTGCCCATCCGAAAAGGGGTATATTAAAGAGCTGTCTTTTTGCAACCCAACGAAAGGATAAAGGAAGACATGCAAGGAGTGAGTATATATCCAGGGCGCTCTGATGATTGCACATAAATATACAGGGAGGTTCTGGGATATTATCCTGCCCATTTATGGATACATCTATACCGGATACAAAAAGATGGATCCTTGCCCAAAGCCTTGCTATCCTGTGAACCCTTTCACCTTTTTTATCAAACAAAGATACCCCAAGGGCAAAGAGGGAGAGAGAAATAGTAGAGAAGATGAGGTTCAAAAAACACAGGGTCTTTCTCATGCTGTCTGCTTTTTCAGATTATCGATAATCTCTTCCACCTGAGACTTTACAATGCTATCCATGTCATAGGGGGATAGCCCAAGTCTGTCTGCCTCTAATATCTTTTCATTAAAACTAATGGAGCCTATATATGGAAACCCCTTAAGGTTGTCCATTATAAGGGCTATATCCTCAGGGGATGCAATCTTGTTGCCCACTATAGACACATTTTTTATACCCAAATCAGAGGCGAGCCTCTTTACCTGATGGGCAGTCTGGATACTCCTCTTGCCAGGTTCTACAACCACTATAAGGGAATCAATGTATTCTGTTGTCCCCCTGCCCAAGTGTTCGAGCCCTGCCTCCATATCCACTATAACATATTCATCCCTCTCTGTAAGGACATAAGAGATGAGATTCTTGAGGAGTACATTCTCGGCACAGAAACACCCCCCGCCACCCTTGGCAATGTTGCCCAGCACAACAAGCCTTATCCTGTTCATGACAGCAGAAAACCTCTCCGGTATATCATCTACCCTGGGATTAAGCCTGAAGAATGACCCATACTCTCCTTTTTTTGACCCTGTCCTTTCCTCTATAAACTCCTCCATCTCGGCAAGGGGCTTTGCCTTTATCAATTCATCATCGGAAAAGCCTATGGCATCCCCCAGGTTTGAATCAGGGTCAGCATCTATGGCAAGGACCTTAAAGCCCCTGCTGTCAAGTATTCTCGCCATAACCCCTGCAAGGGTTGTCTTGCCTACACCGCCTTTTCCTGAGATTGCAACCTTCATGGACTATCCTTTAATCCCCCTTTATTACATCAAATAAGATTTTTTAACAATTTGTAGGATTTTATCTCCACGTCAAGATGAAAGGATATAAAACCCTCCATAATATCCTGGGCATAGGTTAAAAAATCAAGATCACCATTGCATCTATCTCCTCTAACAAAAGAAGACAGACCCCGTATTATACCTCTGGGATAAGATTTAAAAGGAATTGCCTGAGAGCATACAGGACATAGTATACCCCCTCTCTCCCTTGAAAAAAAGACCTTGTCTTCATCTGGCACATCTCTACCACACTGTACACAGGTATTAAAATTGGGCATAAAGCCGAGACAACCCAATATCCTCAGCAGATAAAACACTATATCCGATGAGGTAAACTCTATGTTTTTTACATCATCCAATATGCCCTTTAGGCCGTTAAAAAGCTCTATATTCCTCTCGCCTTCCTTTGTAAGCTTATCGGCAAACTCAACAAAAAAACTGGCAGTGCATATCCTCTTGAGGTTTAACTCTATCCCGCTGTTGGATTCAATGATATCAGCATTCTCTATCCTTGCCATGGTCTTGGTCTGCTTCTTAAAATACTCTATCCGGATATGGTTAAAGGGTTCAAGGGTATTCATAAATCGCTTCTGGCTCTTGCTGCCCCCCTTTGCTATAGCAGTAATCTTACCCCCTGACAGGGTAAAGAGCCTTACGATCCTATCAGATTCACCATAGGCCTTTTTCGTCAATACTATTGCCTCATCTTTCTGTAGCGGCATATTATCCTTAACTCCCTAAATCCACAATGGTTTCACGGTTTTCCCCCAGGGCAATACCTTTAGGTCTATTATGGATAATACCATTTATTTTTCTGTTTTTCCATTGTGGTCTTTTAAAAAATAAGAGTTTTGTGGATATATGCCCATGTCACGGAAGATAAAACAAGGGTGTTTAAGAGACATACAAAAAATTAACTTTAAATTGGCAAGGGCATTTGATATAAAAAAACATGGAGGTCATATGAAAAAAATAGGGATAATAGGTCTTGGCAATATGGGTGAGGCTATATTAAAGGCGCTTCTTAATGCCAATTATAAGACAGAGGATATAGTCTTCTACGAGATAAAGAAAGAAAGGGCAAAATACATAGAAGAGCTATACAGAATCCGTTGCCTTGACTCTTATGGAGACCTTATAAGAGAATCAGGGTATATAATAGTAGCGGTTAAGCCCCAGGATGCAAGACAGACCCTTACCGGGATTGCGCCATTGATAGATGAAAAAAAGGTAATCATCTCTGTCATGGCAGGGATTAAGATATCCAACATACTATCTGTCACAGATAGGCCTATCAAGGTTATAAGGGCAATGCCCAATATATGCGCAAAGGTAGGTGAGGCAGCAACGGGTATTGCAGCAGGAAAGGGCATAGAAGAGGCAGAATTAAAGGATGCCAGAGAGATATTTTCATGCCTGGGCAGTGTTATAGAGGTAGGGGAAGAACTCATGGATGCTGTAACTGCCCTCGGAGGAAGCGGTCCTGCATTCTTTCTGTTTTTCCTTGAGGCCATGATAGATGCAGGTGTAAAGATGGGTATACCAAGAGAAAAATCAAAGGCCATGTCCATACAGGTGATAAAAGGGACTATAAAGATGCTGGAGGAAGAGGATGTGCACCCCAGTATCTTGAGGGAGATGGTTACCTCACCTGGGGGCACGACCATAACAGGGCTTACACATCTTGAAAAAAAGGCATTCAAGGGCAGCATCATAACTGCCATTGAAAAGGCTGCAAAAAGGGCTGGTGAGCTTTCTTCATGGCTATAGACGAATTTTTTGGAAAAAGACAACAGATGGTGGATACTCAGCTCATAAAAAGGGGCATTACTGACCCCAGGGTACTCCAGGCCATGAGAAAGGTGCCAAGACACCTCTTTATCGACAGCGCCCTCTGGTCACAGGCTTATGAAGACCATCCACTTCCCATAGGGGAAAAACAGACCATATCCCAACCATACATAGTTGCCCTAATGACAGAGGCATTAAGGCTTCAGGGACACGAAAAGGTGCTGGAGATAGGCGCAGGTTCAGGATACCAGACTGCCATACTTGCTGAGCTCGCAGAACAGGTCTATTCTATAGAGAGGCTCCCTGCCATTGCAAAAAATGCAAGAAAGATTCTGGATAAACTACAATACAGAAATGTTGTCATAACAGTAAGCGACGGGACAACAGGCTGGAGGGAATATAGCCCTTTTGATGCCATTATTGTCACTGCTGCTGCACCCCATATACCCCAGCCACTTTTTGAACAGTTAAAGATAGGTGGCAGGCTTGTAATACCTATAGGAGGAGAGTTTTCGCAGGACCTTATGGTCTATACAAAGACAGGTGAGTCCAGTTCTGAAGTGGAGAATCTTGGTGGCTGCAGGTTTGTCAAACTTATAGGGTCACAGGGTTGGAAAGAGTAAAGAGCTCGGATAGAGATAAAAATAAAAATATCGTGGACGAGGAGTTCAGGGTAGAGAGGCTCTACATGAGAGACTTGATGAGGCTCCCTGTTTTAAGCCAAGAGGACGAAAAGGCAATGGCAGAGAGGGTGGCAAAGGGCGATGTAGAGGCAAGAAAAAAGATGATAGAGGCAAATCTAAGGCTTGTAGTAAAGATTGCAAAGAAATATGTAAATCAGGGGCTGTCAAGCCTTGACCTAATAGAGGAGGGTAATTTAGGTCTTATAAGGGCAGTGGAAAAATTTGATCTGGCAAAGGACTGCAGGTTTTCCACATACGCCACATGGTGGATAAAACAATCTATAGAAAGGGCCATAGCAAATCACTCAAGGACAATAAGGCTACCTGTCCATATCACATCAAAGGTCTACAAGATATCAAGGCACATCAGCGAATTTACAGAGATACATGGAAGGGAACCCACACCAGATGAGCTTGCATCCAAAACAGGGCTCTCTGTAGATTTCATAAAAAACCTATATTCCTTTGTGGTAAAGGCCTACTCCTTAGAGACCATAATAGATGAGGATGGCAAGATTACCATTGAGGACACGCTCCAGGATAATTCAACACAAGAACCCCTATCTGCCCTTGAACAATCCAAGAGGACCGAGGAGATTGCATCGTGGCTGGAGACACTAACTAGCGATGAGAAAAAGGTCATAACACTGAGGTTCGGCCTTGACGGCGATGAGCCCCAGACCCTCGAGGCAATAGGTAAACAATTCGGCGTTACAAGGGAGAGGATCAGGCAGATTGAACAGAAAAGCCTCAATAAACTCCGTAAGATAGTCAAGAGAAAAAATATTGAAAGAGACAGCATATAACAAAAGCCCGACCCCAAACCCTGCAAGGGAGATTATAAGAAAGGGTTCTGTGATAACCCTTATCACCATTATCAGCAGGCCCCTGGGCTATATAAGGGAGGCTATACAGGCATACCTGTTCGGTGCAACCATGCTGGTAGATGCCTTTGTCGTGGCCTTTAACTTTCCTGAGCTTATACAGACCCTGTTTTTTTCAGGGGCTACAAGTGCATTCCTGATCCCTGTATGCGCCAGATACCTCAATGACGATAGGGAGTTTTCCCGCGTATATTCCATATTCATGAACCTTGCCATTATTGTAACCGTATTCATCTCTGTTGTATTTTTCATAACAAGCGGTTTTATAGTTGATATTATAGCGCCTGGTTTTAACCCTGCTACAAAGACGGTTACCAGGTATCTCTTCCTCATAATGATACCTGTTATACTCCTCCATACTATCCTATCTGTTATGAAGGCATTTCTAAATGCACGGGAACACTTTGCATCCCCGGAGTTCTCAGGTATACTCTGGAATATAGTATTTATAGCCGCTGCCGTAATGTTGAGCAAGAGATACGGCATCTATAGCCTTGCCATCGGCGTGACTGCCGGTTCTGTAATGCAGATATTGATCCAGTTTCCATATCTCAAAAAATTTAATATCCGCTACATAAAGACCATGTCTTTCAGCCACCCCTCTGTAACAGAGGCAAAAAGGCTGTTTACAGGGGCAATGATAGCCACATCCATAGTGCCTATAAACAGCTTTATAGGCAGGATAATAGCTTCTTATCTACCCCATGGTGAGGTGGCATCCCTCTCATATGCCTTCAGGATATTTATCCTGCCCTTCAGTCTCTTTGCCGTCCCTATATATACTGTCATGTTCTCGAAACTGGCAAGGCTCTACCACGACAGGGATTTTAAGGGTATCCATGCCCACATAAGCAGCTCCCTTGTCCTGCTATGTATAACATTAATCCCATCCACCATACTCCTGTGTAGCATCGGAGACCTGACAATAAGACTCCTATACCAAAGAGGTGCATTCACCCCTTACGATACCCTGCTCACAAACAGGGCACTCTTTGGATACAGCATAGGTCTTGTCTTCTATGCCCTCTCCATCTGTTTTGTCAGGATATTTAATGCCATGCATGACATGAAGACCCCGGCCATAGTGGGCATAATCTCCATATTGATAAATGCCGGGCTTGCCATTGTCCTTATGAATCCCCTGAAAAACCTCGGTATCTCCCTTGCCACATCCATATCGTCTTTTTTTAATTTCTCCATCCTCTTCTTTTATCTCCGCAAAAGGATAGACTACAGGTTGTCAAGACATGCCATAAGAGACATCATAAAATCCCTGGTTGTAGGAATAGCACTCTTACTGGCAATCTATTTATCAAGACACATGCTTGCCACAAGGCCATACACAGTACTTATACTCTCCATAGTCCTTACAGTATTATTCTACGGGATAAGCTTTAAGGACTACTACAGGGGTCTAATTAAGAAAAAACTGGACAAGGCGTAAAGATGCAGAACTCACCCAGCCCGCATCATTGCCTCATCAGTGCGAATACACCCCAGCCCAGGTATTCACGGGTGTAAGGACGTAGCGCACGGGCTCCGAGGTAAGTTTAGCCCGAACCGCTGCCGAGGTCGAGTACACTGGCTCCCTGCTTACGGTTTAAATGAAAAAAAATCAAATATCATGTTTTGTATTGACATATAATCTTCTAAGTTATAAGAAGGATATATCTATTGCTAAATACCACTTAGAGATCCCATTGCAGTAATCGAAGGAGGTCAATATTGACCAGGCAAAAGAATAATGTAAGTACGGCGAATAAAACCGGAGCCATAATAGGCTATGAGGCTGAGCTCTGGCAAATGGCAGATGCCCTGCGTGGCTCCATGGATGCCGCGGAATACAAGCACGTTGTGCTGGGTTTGATTTTTCTCAAGTACATCTCCGATGCCTTTGAGGAGCATCACCTAAAACTTGAAGTCGAACGGGAAGAGGGCGCTGACCCGGAAGACCCGGACGAATACCGTGCCTTCAACATCTTCTGGGTTCCACCCGAAGCCCGCTGGCAGCGTATCCAACAAAACGCCCGCCAGCCAAGTATCGGCCAAATCGTAGATGAGGCAATGGAAGCCATAGAGCGTGACAATCCTTCTCTTAAAGGTGTACTGCCAAAGGATTATGCGCGACCTGCCCTTGACAAGCAGCGGTTGGGACAGCTCATTGACCTTGTATCAAACATACGCGTGGGCGATGCCGAAGCACGTTCTAAAGATATGCTGGGGCGGGTTTACGAGTACTTCCTCGGTCAGTTTGCCAGTGCCGAAGGCAAAAAAGGCGGTGAGTTCTATACCCCGCATTGTATTGTCCGTTTGCTGGTAGAGATGTTAGAGCCATTCAAGGGCCGCATCTATGATCCCTGTTGCGGCTCTGCCGGGATGTTCGTGCAGTCAGTGGAGTTCATCGAGGCCCACGCCACAGGCAACGGCAACGGCGGCCGCGCCCACTCCCAGATCAGCATTTACGGCCAGGAGTCGAACTACACCACCTGGCGCCTGGCAAAAATGAATCTGGCTATCCGCGGCATAGATGGTCAGATCGTACAGGGCGACACCTTCCACAACGACCGCTTTCCCGACTTGAAGGCTGATTATATCCTTGCCAACCCACCCTTTAACATGAAGGATTGGGGTGGCGAGCGCTTGCGGGAGGACAAACGCTGGAAGTACGGCGTGCCACCTGTGCGCAATGCAAATTTTGCCTGGGTGCAGCACATGATCCATCACCTGGCACCCACAGGCTATGCAGGCTTTGTTCTTGCCAACGGTTCCATGTCTTCCAATCAGGCTGGCGAAGGTGAAATCCGAAAGAACATCATTGAAGTGGACCTTGTTGACTGCATGGTGGCTTTACCCGGACAACTGTTCTACTCTACCCAGATTCCAGCCTGCCTGTGGTTTCTTGCCAGAGACAAAAGCGGGCGACCTCCTACAGGGCAGGCTAAACAGTTACGGGATCGCCGGGGTGAGGTGCTTTTCATAGATGCCCGCAAGATGGGTCGCATGGTGGACCGCACCCATCGGGAACTCACAGACGAAGAAATCCAGCAAATCGCCCGCACGTACCACGCCTGGCGTGGAGAGCCCGATGTCGGGGAATATGAGGATACCCCCGGCTTTTGCAAGAGCGCCACACTTGACGAAATCCGCAAACACGGCTATGTGCTTACCCCTGGCCGCTATGTGGGCTCTGAAGTGCAAGACGAAGATGACGAGCCGTTTGATGAGAAAATGGCAAGGCTTGTTGCGCAACTACGCGAGCAGCAGGTTGAAGCCCGACGGCTGGAGAAGATGATCTGGGAGAATTTGAAGGAGATTGGGTATGGGGAGTGATAAAGGAAAAATAGATTTTCAGAGATTGGTTTCCACCATTGCAGAAATCGACCGCCAGCTTTTTGCACAAGCAGGAAAGGCAGTTAATGTTAGTCTAACCCTTCGCAATTGGTTCATTGGTCTACACATCGCTGAATATGAACTTCACGGCTCTGATCGCGCAAAATACGGGGAGAATCTACTGAATGAGCTTTCACAGGAGTTAAGAATGAAAGGCATTAGCAATACCGGTCGTCGACAGTTATACAATTATCTATCTTTTTATCGTGTTTATCCTCAAATAGTGCGTACATTGCCCGCACAATTGCGATATCTCCTCCCGGCGCCTGTTTCTAAAATACAAAAAGTGCGGACACTGTCCGCACAATTAACGCTTCGGCCTAAAGATCTTCTTACGAAATTTTCTTATAGCCACCTGGAATTATTAGTCAGCATTGATGACCCCCTTAAACGCGCCTTTTATGAAATCGAATGCCTTCGTGGTAATTGGTCTGTGCGAGAATTGAAACGCCAGATGGTAAGTCTATACTATGAACGATCCGGACTTTCCAGAGACAAGAAAAAGTTAGCAGAACTTGTACATGCAGGGGCTGAAGTGGCTGATCCGCGTCTTGAGATTCGCGACCCTTATGTGTTCGAGTTTCTTGGAATAAAATCAAAAGAAGTTATGGCTGAATCGGATCTGGAAGATGCCCTTCTCGACAAAATACAGGACTTTTTACTCGAACTTGGACATGGCTTCTGCTTTGAGGCACGACAAAAACGAATTCTTATCGGCAAAAAGCTGGTTTATATTGATTTAGTTTTCTACCATCGAATACTTAAATGTCATGTGTTGATTGAACTGAAGGTCGATGAGTTTAAACACGAACATCTCGGACAGCTCAATACATATGTAAGTTGGTATCGCAAAAATATGATGGCTGATGGAGACAATCTTCCAATTGGCATCCTCCTTTGCACACAAAAAGACCATACGCTAGTTGAATATGCGTTGGCAGGTATGGACAACCGGCTCTTTGTTTCAAAGTACCAGCTTGAACTTCCAAAGAAGGATGAAATGGAGCGGTTCCTTGAAGAACAAATGAAGGAGATTGGGTATGGAGAGTATTGTTAGATTGCCTTCTTCCAAAGATATTAAAAAGCGAATCATAGATGCGATTGTTGCCTTATACCGGTATGATCATGAATTGATCGATAAAAACGCAAACGAACGTTCCATTACACATAAGTTAGCTGAACATCTTCAAAAGGAATTTCCATATTGGCATGTGGATTGTGAATATAATCGATACGGCGATGAAACAAAACGACTTTTGGATTCTAAAATAGTTTTTCCAGACATTATTATTCATCACCGCGGAAAAAATGAGAACCTTGTTGTTATCGAAGTTAAGAAACAGTTCGATGGATCATCAATATCAACAGAAGAAGACGAGGATAAGTTAAAGAAATTTTCCGAGGATCCGCATTATAAATACCGGTATGCCTTTTCACTTATTATTAGTGAGATAAATCCTACATTGAAACGTTATATCCAAGAAAATGATAAATGGGATGATTGGTCACAGTCCCTCCAGAAGATACTAAAGGAGATAGGGTATGGGGGGTGAGTGGAAATTAGTTCGAATTGAGAAAGTCGCAGAGCGTGTGGCAATGGGACCGTTCGGTTCTTCAATAAAGGTTGAAACCTTTGTTTCGGATGGCGTTCCAATCATCAGCGGTCAACACCTCCATGGATTCAAGGTCAATGATGGGGTTGGCTTTAATTTCATCACTGAAGAACATGCTGAACGCTTAAAAAATGCCAATGTCCTACGCGGAGACGTAATATTCACACACGCCGGCAATATAGGGCAAGTGGCTTTTGTGCCAAACAATTCCAAGTATGAACGGTATGTAATTTCTCAGCGACAATTTTATCTTCGACCCGATACCTCTAAGATTCTTCCAGAATACATTGTCGCATATTTCAAAACACCAGAAGGCCAGCACAAGCTCTTGGCTAATGCTTCTCAAGTCGGAGTTCCATCAATCGCTCAGCCGGTGAGCTACCTTCGCTCATTAGAAATTCCACTTCCTCCTCTCCCCGAGCAGCGCGCCATTGCCCACATCCTCGGCGCGTTGGACGACAAGATCGAGCTGAACCGGCGGATGAGCCAGACGCTGGAGGAGATGGCACGGGCGCTCTTTAAAGCGTGGTTTGTGGACTTTGAGCCGGTGCGCGCCAAAGCAGCCATTCGCCGCGAGCATCCCGTCTGGTCAAACACCCAGGTCAGCCGCGCCTCCTGCCCCAACCTCAAACCCGAAATAGCCGAACTTTTCCCCGATGAATTCGAAAACTCCGAACTGGGAGAGATTCCGAAGGGGTGGAGGGTGGGAACCCTCAGCAATCTTGTGGAAAATGTAATTGAACGGATACAACCTTCATCCTTTACGGAATCACATCCTTATGTGCCCATTGAATGCATAGAAGCCCGTTCGGTATGCCTTATCAACTGGCAACCAGGTAGAAATGCAAAAAGCAGCCTTGTTCGTTTCTACAAAGGGGACATCATTTTCGGTGCCATGCGCCCATATTTCCATAAGGTGTGCATCGCCCCATTTGATGGAACGACGCGAACGACAGCCTTCGTGTTGCGGCCGGTCCCCTCGGAACTATCGTTCACTGCATTTGCTGTTAGTCGGGATGAAACCATTGATTATGCCACAGCACATTCTGAAGGGAGTACAATTCCTTACGCCAAATGGGCAGGATCACTGCAAGACATGAAGATCATCATACCTATGCAGAATGTGCGCGAAGCATTTCACCGGTATATATGGCCTTTTATCGAACGGATGATGATCAATGTATCTGCAAACACTCTACTCGCCACCCTGCGCGACACGCTCTTGCCCAAGCTCATTTCCAGCGAGTTGCGGGTCAAGGATGCGGAACGGTTTTTGAAGGAGCGGGGGTTATGATTGATCAAAATTGTACGGACAGGTTTCAAACCCGCCACCACCGCCGCAGCATCCGCATCAAGGGATACGATTATTCGCAGGTCGGGGC
>JAKPCK010000086.1 GCA_029553295.1 Deltaproteobacteria bacterium
TCAAGCTCATAAGACCAGTAATATTTTATACCCTTTTCATTGAGGTATCTTTCTATATTTGGATGATAGTCATGGGCAACAAATACAGGAAAGGCATCCTTCTTTTCTTTTTTTGTAATTGTGTCTACTAAACGGAGAAATTTGTCTATTTCTTTCCTTGATGGTCTTACCTTTACCTCTCCGAGGATTAATAGTGTTTTTCCGTTTTTCTTACCTTTGCCCCATATATTCAGCTGATTGTCTTCATAGTATCTTCTTATGAGTCTTCCCTCCACCTCAATCCCTTCTTTCTTAAGAAGTATAGGAAGGCTTTTATAGGTGTTGTTTTCAAGGGAATATCCCACAGAATTGGAGATGCCTTCGAGTCTTTCTTCTATTATGTCTACACGTTTTATGAGTTTATTGAGTGTCTCCTCTGTTTTCTTCTGCGCCTCGGCGAGTTTTTCTACTGCAATCTCAAGTTTAGTAAGTCTCTCCTCTGACCTCTTCTGCGCCTCAGCGAGCTCATTTACCCTTTCTTCTGTTTTCTTCTGCGCCTCGGCAAGCTCCTGAACCGTAATCTCAAGTTTTGTTAGCCTCTCCTCTGACCTCTTCTGCGCCTCAGCGAGCTCCTGAACCGTAATCTCAAGTTTTGTTAGCCTCTCCTCTGACCTCTTCTGCGCCTCAGCGAGCTCCTGAACCGTAATCTCAAGTTTAGTAAGTCTCTCCTCTGACCTCTTCTGTGCCTCAGCGAGCTCATTTACCCTTTCTTCTGTTTTCTTCTGCGCCTCGGCGAGTTTTTCTACTGCAATCTCAAGTTTAGTAAGTCTTTCCTCTGACCTCTTCTGTGCCTCAGCGAGCTCTTGTACTGTTCTGGTAAGCTCTACAAATGCTGCCTTTAATTCATCGAAATCACTGCGTTTTACAGTCTCTCTAGTATTTTTTTCTATCTCTTCGAGTAGATCAAGGATAATGCCTTTAAGCTTCGGGTCGATCTCTTCTAAACTTCTTAAGATTTTTATACTATAGGGCAACTCTTTTTCTCCTTTATAAAACCTGCAAACCTGCCGACTAAACAGATAATTAAATTATATCATCGGGTTTTAATATTTGCAATAAAACAAAATAAAGACTTTTTAAACCATGCAAAAATATTATTTTCTTTAAATACAATAGTTTCTAAATCGTTAAATATTATAACCTGATTGTTGCCTTTAAAAAAATCTTGAATGATCTCCTTATTTTCTCCTTTAGTTGTAAAAAATCCATGAAGGAAAATGGGCTGCATATGTGATTAATTGCTTGTTGCCTAATGGTAATAAAAGGTCTATAATGGGTATTATATGAAATCCCCACAATGGATAGGCAGGTCTGTCCCCAGGATAGATGCCCTTGATAAGGTCAGAGGTGCTACAAGATATGCCTCTGATATAGTATTGCCTGAAATATTATGGGGAGGGATCAAAAGGAGTGTCTATCCCCATGCCTACATAAAAAGGATAGACACAGAAAAGGCAAAAAAACAATCCAGTGTTGTTGCTGTCTTGACATATGAGGATGTGCCAGGGCTAAATGGTTTCGGCATTGTTGTCCAGGATCAGCCGGTCTTATGTAGAGACAAGGTAAGATATGTAGGTGATGCAATAGCCCTCGTTGCAGCAGAGACAGAGGAGGCCTTGGCCTCTGGCCTCGATGCCATAGATGTTGAATATGAGCCCCTCCCTGCTGTGGTGGACCCTGTTTCTGCTGTGACATCAGATGTCCTTGTCCATGAAAAAAAACCCTGGCAGTTTTCGCAAGGGAATATCTTCTGGCAGAACACCATAGAACATGGAGACATAGAATCAGCATTCAGGGATGCCTACTTTGTTGTGGAGAATACATACAAGACCTCAAGACAGATGCCTGGCTATATGGAGACAGAGTCAGGGGTAGCGGCAATAGATGGAGATGGCAATATAACCATATGGTGCAGCGGACAGCATCCACACAGGGAGCAGATGCAGGTAGCCCGTTCCCTCGGTTATCCCTTAGAAAAGATAAGGATAATAAGCAATCCTGTAGGCGGCGCCTTTGGAGGCAAGGAAGAGATAACCATCCAGATATACCTGGCCCTTTTAACTCTAAAGACAGGCAGGCCTGTAAAGATCGTCCTGTCAAGACAAGAATCTATCGTATGCGGACTAAAGCGTCACCCCATGGTGATTAAGATAAAAACCGCTGTCTCTGAAAAAGGTCAACTCCTTGGCAATGATGTAACCATATATGCTGATACAGGGGCATATGCATCTGTTGGTTTCGGTGTCTTGAGTCTTACCATGGAGGCAGCATGCGGGCCATACAAGATTGCCAATGCCCGTGTTACAGGATACTGTGTATATACCAATAACGGCATTTCAGGGGCAGTAAGGGGTTTTGGGACACCTCAGGCTACCTTTGCCATGGAGAACCAGATGAACCTCATAGCCGAAAGGCTTGGCATTGACCCTGTTGAACTAAGGCTTAAAAATGCCTTATCCAGAGGAGATATTTCACCCCTTGGTTACAGGGTGGCACAGAGTCTCGAGACAAGGACAATCCTTGAAAAGATCAGGGATTTCCAAACATGGAAGGATAGAGAAAAATGGAAAAAGAAAAAGACTAATCCGTGGATTAAAAGGGGGGTTGGGATTGCTATTGGCATCCACCCTGTAGGATATGGTAAAAACCTCCCTGACACAGGCAGGGCATCCATAAAAATAGATGAAAAAGGTATTTTCCATATAGCCTGTGGTTGTCCTGATCTTGGCCAGGGTAATGCCACCTGTTATGCCCAGATAGGTGCAGAGGCGCTTAAGTGTCCAATATCCATGGTCAGGGTCATATTTGGAGACTCAAGCCTTGCCCCCAACTCTTCTGCCTCTTCCTCATCCAGGGCTGTATACGCCACAGGAAATGCCATAATAGACGGGGCAAAAAAGATGCTTAAGGCCATCATCTATGCGGTCTCTGAGCTATATTGTATAGAAAAAGAAGGCCTTTTGATAAAAAACAGCACCATTTATGGCAGACAGTCTATGAAAAAGATATGCTCATATAGAGATATAGCATCTGTGCTCATCGAAAAAGAACTGGACACTGCCCAGGGTGTCTTTGATGTCCCCAATGCAGAGTCGCCGTTTGAGGCATACTGTATCCCCCATTATGTCTACAGTGCCATAGGTAATATAGTAAGGCTTGAGGTGGATACCTCAACAGGTCAGTGTCACATCAAAGATATAATAAGTATCCCTGACTGCGGTGTTGTGATTAACCCCATGGGTCTTGAGGGACAGGCAGAAGGCGGGAGTCTGATGGGGGCGGGATATGCACTCCTCGAAGATGTGATGATAAAAGACGGCATAACCATTACAGATGAATTATCTACATCAAAGATATACACAGCCCTCGATGCCCCGAAAATAAAGGTTTTACCTGTGGAGGGCTATGAAGAAAGCGGGCCATTTGGTGCAAAGGGTATTGCCGAGGCAGTGACAGTGGCTGTAGCACCTGCTGTAACCCATGCCATCTTGGATGCAACCGGCGTATTGCCAGACTCTATCCCAGTAACACCTGAAAGATTATTCATGGCAATGAAAGACACCCGCAGGTATTAGGGTAATTTATTGAGACCTGAATCTTTTAAATTCCTCTCAACTCATAAAATTAGTTTGTCTAGAATTTTTTAATTTATCGGTATTGGAATCGTGATTTTTTAATTTTGTCTTTAAAGCTCTGGTTTCTAAATGGTCTGGAAATCTCTTTTCGTTTTCTTCAAGCTGTTCTAATGCCTCATCGTATCTACCCTGCCATGTTAAACATTCAGATAAAAGATATGGGTATTCAGGGATATCAGGATTCTGAACTATCATATCTTTTAGATATGCCTCGAGATATTCATATTTGCCCTTTAGCTGACTGGATTCTATAAGATTTTTTAAATAATCGACATTTTGGGGATTCATTTTTGCAGATGCATAAAAACACTCAATGGCATCATCCACCCTGTCCATTTTCATATAGATAATACCCAATAGATTTATCAATTCAGGGTTTTTCTGGTCTTTTTCCAGTTCATTCTTCAAAAGTGAAATGGCCTTTTCTAATTGACCCTGGTTTATTAACTCTCCAATCTCCTCAATAGATGTTTTCTTTTTAAACCATTTTTCTTGAAATAGCATCTGATTGTATGTATTTTGAGTTCCACCTGTATTTTTTTCCTCATTTAAATGCACCACCTTTACATCATTGCAAATGACAATCTGCCCCTTAAGCGTGTGCTTCATCTGCATAAAGAAGTCTGTGTCTTCCCATCCTGCCCTTATATACCTTTCATCGAATCTTAATGCAGTTTTTCTGAATATACAGCATGCTGTTGGTATGAAATCAACAGGAACGAGTCTTGAATCAAGGTCATAATTATTTGATGTGTTTCTGCCTGGTGTTCCATCGGGATTCATAAGCCTTGCAGAAACTGCCATTATCTCACGGTTCTCTTTAAGGACATTTATAAGGGTTCTATTCCATCCGTAGGGTAAATCACATATATCATCATCACACATTATGATATAAGGGCTTTTTGACCTCTCAAGACCATAATTGCGATTCATGGCAGCGCTTTGGTGTTTTGATATAAGGATTATATTATACGGTGGTATACTCTTCTCTGCCAGTTCCATAAGTAGATACTGGAGGTTTCTTGATGGTTTGAAAGAGGGGATAACAATGTCTGCCTCGAGGTCTGTTTTGAAATGATAAGGATGCTCTATTTTTATGTCATAAGGCTCAAGCTCTGAATATCCGTGCAGTTTTGCATAGTTTCTATTGATACCACCGCAAACATTGAGAATACCGCACTGTCCGAACTTATCCTCACAGGAATTTATCTGTCTTTGAAACTCCCGTCCATGGGCAAGGTATCTTTCTGATGTCTTTGGATATACGCCATAATCCCACTCGTAGGGGTCAAACATTACCTGGGGGTTATTACAAATATGGGCCTCATAACCCTTTATAACACAGAAGGGAAAATACCTCACATTTGCCCATAGATTGTTTACCTCAAGGATATTCAATGCCTCTTTGAG
>JAKPCK010000111.1 GCA_029553295.1 Deltaproteobacteria bacterium
ACGGGATTTGTTGCACAGTTTGTTAAAGTAAATGCCAGAGTAAATATGGTAAGACAAATAAAAAGTATCCTGATCAGTGATAAAGGACGATTTTTTAAACGAACCTCTATGCCCATAAAAATGCCCCTGAAGAGATTATAATATAAGATAAAAATAAATTATCTTTTTAAGCGCGTCAAGTTTTTAAATGCCATCACACGTAGTAAAAATTTTTACGATAAACACTTTAAAAAAGGCTCTGTTGTTTTGGTCTTTTCTTTGGTTTTTCCTTTTTTGAAATCGTTATTTCATCCATTAATCCATCCGGTATCTCGTAAAAAAACCTTGATTTTTTGCACATTCTGATAGCTCCATGAACATGTCTTTTTTCACTGCACAATAAAAACAGCTCCTCTTTAGCTCGAGTCATGCCCACATAGAATAGCCTTCTTTCCTCCTCTATCTCTTCTTCGGTATTTGCAAGGCTATAGGGTATAAGACCCTCTTCAAATCCTGCAATAAAAACCACCTTAAATTCAAGTCCTTTAGACATATGTAGTGTCATAAGACTAACCGAATCCGAACTTCTGTCTATGGCATCGGGAGATCTAAACAGATATAATTCATCTGTAACCTTTTTTAAAGCAATCTCTGCTTGCAATGCTTCATATGCATGAAGGAGGTTTCTCTTCAAGCCCAAAAGCCCTTCCGTATCGGCTGTAGCAAATGCATCATCGAGGATATGGGCAATGTTTTTTCCTTGAGGTATCTCATTTGTAGACATCTTTAACTTATCTATGATGTCTTCGATTGCTTCGTAGAAGACATCTTTTATCAGCTGATAGGGTATCCCGGAATCGACAAATGCCTCTCTTATAACATCTGCCTGGTGGTTCGTCCGGAATAATACTGCAAAATCGGAAAACCGGTAGTTATTATCCCACTCACCTCGAAAATCGTTCTGTGTCAGGCTATAATGGCTTGTGGCACCCATTTTCTTTTCTATCTCTCTCACAATGGTTTTTGCCTCTTCGTATTCGTTATTTACTGTAACAAATTTGATCTTATTAGATGTATTAAAAGACATTGACTCTAAGGGGTGGGCTATCCTTTTTTTATTATGTTTTATAAGGGATTGGGAGGCTTGAACTATTGTAGGGGTGGATCGATAGTTTTCTTTCAAAAATATTGAGTGTGCGCCCTTAAAATCCCTTTTGAAATTCAGAAAGTGTTCTATGTCTGCACCTCTAAAGGCATAAATAGCCTGGTCAATGTCTCCTACGGCACAGATATTTTCTGTAACGCCGTAAAGGGATTTTATAAACTCATACTGAAGTGGGTTTATGTCCTGATATTCATCTATCAGGACATGTTTTAAGCGGGCAATATCTGCGTGTGCCTCACGGGATGTCTTTAATAATTCCATTGCCTTTAATATGATGTCGTCCATGTCGAGGCTGTTTTTATCTTTTAATATCTCCTCGTATTTTAAAAATGCGCTATCCTTCATGGATTCCACATCATAGAGATTTTTAACCCTTGATATGTAATCCAGTAATGCTTGAGCCTTTTTTAAGGTGCCATCTGTTATTGACTTTAAAATCTCTAACTGTTTTTTTCTTTCAATGAGCCTAAAATCCCTGTTGTAGTATCTTCTTAAGATATTTAGACCGAACATATGGAATGTGCCCAAAAATAGACCATTTTTTTCTTCTGTGAGATAGGGGCTTATCCTCTCTCTCATCTCACGGCCTGCCCTGTTTGTAAAGGTAAGGGCAACAATCTCGCTGGGTCTTACGCCTGTATGTATCAGATATAAAATACGTCTTGTTATCGTTAATGTTTTGCCTGTGCCGGGCCCTGCAATGATAAGTAAAGGGCCATCAGTATATGTGACGGCATGTCTTTGATTTTCGTTCAGCCCTTCTAATATGGAAAGCCCTGACATGTTAATCGGTTTTCTTAAAAGAGACTCAATTGACCCCTTAATTTGTTGGGGTTATGAGTATTTTTATCTTCAAATATCTTTACCTTTCCGTATTCACCGTCAAACCCTGGGGTGATGTGAATGTTGTTTAATCTTACCCTCTCTATGGCAAGGGCCATCATTTCACCGCAGGTATTTGCAATGTCTTCAATGGGTATATCAAGGAGGATGTGAAACTCATTTCCCAAAAGGGTAAGCATCTTAAGGTATTCGTTTATGACCTTTTTGCTCGACGGGTTTGTGTTTAGCACCTCTGCAATTATCTCATTTAACGGTATGATGGATTTAAAATCAGCTGCACCCTCCGGCTTATACCCGTTTTTCCTGTCAGAAAGTGCCAAAACCCTGTGCATGACCCCGATGGTGAGTTTCTTTTTGCACTTCGGGCAAATGTAGCCGTAATTTATTGTCTCTTCCGGTGAAAGACAGATGCTGCAGAGCCTGTGCCCATCAAAATGGTATTTCCCTTCCTCAGGAAAAAACTCGATTGTGCCCAGAAAGCCCTTTTTTGTTTTTATTGCATCTATCATGTCATTGTAAGTAAGAGGGGTATCGAAGATATTGGCCTCCCTGCCTATTTTTATAGGTGAATGGGCATCAGAGTTTGAGATAAGGGTAATGGTATCAAGGCAAGAAAGTCTCCAGTTCATGGGAGGGTTTGAAGAAAGCCCTGTCTCTATGGCATAGATGTATGGTGTTAGCTCTTCAAAACACTCATCTAAGGAATCAAAACCGGATGCAGCACCAAACACGGAAAAGTGGGGTGTCCA
>JAKPCK010000113.1 GCA_029553295.1 Deltaproteobacteria bacterium
ATCATTGCTGCCCACGACGGTATGAAACTGGAGTTTTAAATCTATGGATTTAATCTGTCATAAAGGATATAATGGATGGGTCTTTTAATCAACTTCAGGAGGTTATACTATGTCAGATGAATTAAGAGGTGCCATATTACAGAGGGATAAACAGACATACGCAATAGTCCCGAGGATGCCCCTTGGTCTTGTAACCCCGGATATCCTTGAGAAGGTGGCAGGTGTTGCAAGAAAATATAATATACCCATTATAAAGATTACATCTGCCCAGCGTTTAGCCCTTGTGGGTATAAAACCCGAATCAGTAGAGGAGATATGGAAGGAACTGGGTATGGATGTGGGGCCTGCCATGGAGATATGCGTCCATTATGTTCAGGCATGTCCCGGGACTGCTGTATGCAGATTTGGTATCCAGGATTCCCTTGACCTTGGTGCAAGGCTTGAAAAGCTCTTCGTAGGCACAGCACTCCCTGCCAAGGCAAAGATGGGCATATCGGGCTGTCCCTTTAACTGTGGTGAAGGCATTGTTAAGGATTTTGGTGCATTTGGAAAAAAATCAGGCTGGACAGTCACCTTTGGTGGAAACTCCGGCGGCAGGCCCAGGATAGGTGATGTAATAGCAGAGGACTTGAGCACAGAAGAGGTAATAGGGCTTGCCAAGAGGTGTTTTGACTATTATCGTGAGAATTCTAAAGGGAAAGAGAGGACTGCCCGCTTTATCGAGCGTATTGGTATTGAGGAGTTCAAAAAGGCTGTCCTGAAATAGGCACAAAGATACGATGGCCTGTTGGTCTGGTCTTGAACACCTCTGACAGGCCATCCAGTGATTTTATAGTCATAATGCCTGTGATGCAGTAACTGAATTGAAATGCCTTACCCATGATAAGGAGTAATGCCTCATATATAGACCCTCCATTACCTTTCAAGCAAGAAAAATTGTTTACATATCCCATAGAACTTTATATTATAAAAACGGTAGATAATTAGATATGTTTCCAAAAAGACTACGGCAGATGCTCATTATAATCCTGCTCATTATAATAGCAGGGACTATAGGTTTCAA
>JAKPCK010000125.1 GCA_029553295.1 Deltaproteobacteria bacterium
ACCTCTCTTTCAGGAGGTTATAAAAGACATCACCCCATATCTCATAATCAGGCATAAGGATAAGGATATTGTTGTCCTCTGATATATGCCCCTCGAGTATTTCCATATAATACCCTATGCGCTCTTTCAGACCGCCGATGAAAAGGGTCTTTTCCGGTTTTTTTTCGTCCTTATCCAGCTTTTCAAAAAGGTTTGTATATGTATTTTCTGTGAAAACATCCCTCAATGAGATGATGCCTTCATCTAAATATCTGATAATATTGTATTTTCCCATAAGATTAAATGCCGTCTCAAGGGTTTTTCCCTCTATTAGCCCCATATCCTCTCTATATCCACCCTTTTGTATCGCCACTTTCAGGTATCTCTCAGGCTGGATATACCTTGGGATGGCATATTTGAGGACAAGCCCGAGGGGTGTTATGTAATAATCAGATGACCACCTGCAAAGCCTTATAATCCCTTCATCCAATAATGGATATATATCTGTCAGGTCCAGAATCTCTTTAAGACCCTGGTTATCTCTGTCCTCTATGTCTTCTATAAACCCTGTAACAACCCTATTATGGAGTGGAACCCTGACCCGCTGGTATCTCTTGATAAAAGGCTGTAGCCTCTCAGGGACTGAATAAGAGAATATCTTGATAATAGGAAGGGTTACTACCACTGAGGCAATCATTAAGAGAGGATAAAATCTTTATAGTCGAGGCTTTTTATATATCTTATACGGGATAGTTCCTCTCTGAGGAATCTGCTGCCTATCTCCCTAAATGTCTCCGGTGAATCTGTGACAAAGTATCTACAAAGACCCCTGCCCTTTGTGCGGAGTTGACCCTTTATCTGGAGACGATTTTTTACCTCTTTTGCCGTCTCCTTACCAGTATTAATAATATGGATATAAGGCCCCATGACATCCTTTATGACGCCCTCTAATACTGGATAGTGGGTACAGCCCATCACCAGTGTGTCAACCCCTGACATCTTTATCTCTTTCAGATATTTTTCCGCCATTATATAGGCCACATCATCATCCTGAAGGCCTTCTTCTACTATGGGGACAAAAAGGGGGCATGCCTTGGATATGACTTCCACCCCTGGATCCATCTTTTTTATGGAATATTCATAGGCCTTGCTCTTTATGGTTGCCTTTGTCCCTATAATACCTATCCTTTTTTTTCTTGTTGCCTTTACCGCCTCTTTTGCCCCGGGTTCTATAACCCCTATTACAGGCACGGGCATCTTCCTGGACAGGATGTTTATGGCCAGGGCAGAGGATGTATTACATGCTATGACGAGTATCTTGATGCCTTTGGTGAGGAGAAAGAGGGCACTCTCAAGGGCATACCTAACAATAGTCCTGGGAGACCTGTTGCCGTAAGGCACACGGGCAGTATCGCCGAGATAGACTATGTTTTCGTGGGGCAGGAGCTCCCTCACCTCCTTTAAGACCGTAAGCCCCCCGACCCCTGAATCAAACATGCCTATGGATAGATTTTTCATGCTTTTTTTCTGCCCATCCATTTGTTGAATTCATCAAAGTATACATAGAACACAGGTGTCACATATAGGGTCATGAGCTGGGAGAAGATAAGCCCACCCACAACAGCAAGACCCATGGGTTGACGGACATCACCACCTGCACCAATACCCAGGGCAATGGGCATGGAGCCAAAAAGCGCTGCCATTGTTGTCATCATTATGGGCCTAAACCTTATCATACATGCCTTGTGTATAGAATCCATAGGTTCAAGCCCTTCAGTCCTTTCTGCCTCAAGGGCAAAATCCACCATCATAATCCCATTCTTTTTAACAATACCGATGAGCAATATTATACCAACCATGCCATACATATCAAGCTCTTTGCCAAATATTATGAGTGTGAGGATTGCACCAAATCCAGCTAGTGGAAGTGCAGTAAGGATTGTGATGGGGTGTATAAAACTCTCATATAGTATGGCAAGGATCATATATAGGACAATTATGGTTATGATAAGGAGAAAGCCCATACTCCGAAATGACTTTTGAAATTCCTCAGCAGAACCCTGAAACGTATAAACAATGGACTGGGGCAGGTTTATATTCCTTGCAATGACTTTGGCCATGTCTACTGCCTGACCTATGGAATAGCCAGGCTTGAGGTTAAAGGATATGGTGGCAGAGTTTAGTTGCCCTGTGTGGCTAACACTTATGGGTCCTGTTGTCTCTTTAAGGGTTGCAACGGTATTCAAAGGTATGAGCCTGCCATCTTTTGACTGAACATAGAGGTATGAAAGGGCATTGGGGTCTTTTTTAAACTCCGGCTGGACCTCAAGTATCACATAATACTCATCAAGGGGTGCATATATGGTGGATACCTTCCTTGAGCCGTAGGATGTGAAAAAGGCATTCTGAATCTGGGCCATAGTAAGCCCCAGGGCCGATGCCTTTTCCCTGTCCACACTTATATATACCTTGGGGCTATTCAGTTTCACATCTGTATTTACATCTGTTATCCACGGCACTGCCTTCATCTTTGCCTCAAATATCCCGGCATATCTGTAGAGGTCATCCAGGTCTGAGCTCTGTAAGGTGCACTGATACTGGGCAAGGGATGTCCCTGCCCCTATCTGGATGGGCGGAGGGTTCTGGGGATATGCAATAAGCCCGGGGACACTATTCAGCCTTGGTCTTATTTCGTCTACAATCTCGTCTGCTGTCCTTTTTCGCTCATGGGTTTTTTTCAGATTGACAAATACAATGCCTTTTCCATAGGTGTCCAGGCTTGCTACAGATACAAAATCACGCATATCCTCTTCTTCTTGCAAGATCCTGTTTATGGCCTCTGTGCGTCTCACCATGTCCTCATAGGATGTCCTGTCAGAAGCCATTAAATAGCTCATAAAGAAGTTCTGGTCCTGACCAGGTAAGAATCCCTTTGGTATCTTCATAAACATTAAGGCAGTGCCTATGAGCACCAATGCTGTAAAACAGAGTGTCATCAACCTGTGATTTAGCACCCACCTCAGTGTTGAGCCATAGTATTTTATGCCGAGGTTTATTATATGCTCTGTTATCTCATAGAATCTCCCCTGCTTTTTTTCATGGAAACCCTTGAGTATCCTGCTACAGAGCATGGGCGTAAGGGTGATAGATATAAAGCCCGAGAGCATTATGGCAACAGCGATGCTCACTGCAAACTCACGGAATAGCCTTCCAATAATCCCTGGCATAAAAAGGATGGGGATAAAGACCACAACAAGGGATAGGGTCATGGAGATAATGGTAAAGCCAATCTCCTTTGAACCCTCCAGGGAGGCGGTCATAGGGTCTTCTCCCATCTCCATCCTTCTTACAGTGTTTTCCAGCATAACTATTGCATCGTCCACTACAAGCCCTACTGCCAGTACAAGGGCCATAAGGGAGAGGTTATTCAGGCTGTAACCGAGCACATCCATTATGCAGAACGTAGCAATGATAGATAGGGGGATGGCTATATTGGGTATAATGGTTGACCTAAAAGACCTAAGGAAGAGGAATATGACGATGAGGACTATAAAAATGGTTAAAAGCAGGGTAAACTGGACATCCAGAATGGACTCTTTAATATAATCAGAGGCATCGTATAACAAATGCCATGTTATAGACTCGGGGGTCATGGTCTTAAGTCTGGGTATCATCTCTTTTATGCCCTGGGATACCTTCACTGCATTTGCCCCTGGCTGTTTCTTGATGGCCATGGCTATAGCATGTTTTATATTGTTTTTTGACCCATACCAGACTGCAAACTGCTTATCCCTCTCCACCCCGTCTATGGCATCGCCTATATCCTTGATCTTGACGGGATAGTCCTTGTTGTATGCAACAATCATCTCCCTGTATTGTTCTGCAGAAAACATCTGGCCATTAGAGTCTATGGTGAAGGATTGAAAGCTGCCGTCCAGGGTCCCGCCGGGGATGTTGACATTCTGGTTTTTAATGGCGCTCTCTATCTGATTTATACCTATCCCCCTGTTTGCAAGGAGCTTGGGGTTCACCTGGACACGGACAGCAAACTTTCTGCCGTAAACAGACACCTGTGATACCCCATCTACTGTGGAAAAATTCTGGGCAAGATAGTTCTCTGCATAGTCGTTGAGCTTATTCAGGGGCATGGTATCTGATGTAAGGGCTATCCACATGATGGGCTGGTCTGATGGGTTGACCTTTTCATAGGTAGGGGGCGTGGGCATGTTCTCCGAGGATGGCAACTCCCCCTGGGCTGCATTTATCTTTGAGCTCACATCCTGGGCACAGTTATCTATGTTTCTATCGAGGGTAAACTGGAGTATTATCTGTGTATAACCCTGAAAGCTCTGGGATGACATGGAGGTAAGCCCGGCGATGCTGGAGAAGTGCTTTTCCAGGGGCTTTGCTACTGTAGATGCCATATTCTCAGGGCTTGCCCCGGGCATAGATGCTGTGACAAGTATGGTGGGGAAGTCTGTGGCAGGGAGATTATTTATGGGCAGGTTGAGATAGCTTATAATACCAAAGAGCAGTATCCCTGACATGACAATAATAGTCATAACAGGCCTTTTTATCCATATCTCAGATAGATTCACTTAGTTTTACACCTTTTACTGATTTTTCCTAACCGGTTCTGTTTTCGAGTTATTCAGGGTCTTGGGGGCAATAGAATCCCTGATCTCCACAGGGGCCCCGTCTATCAGCTTCAGATGTCCATCTGTTACAACGGTCTCGCCTGGCTTTATGCCTTTAGTAATAACAGTTTCATCCCCAATGATCCTGGAGACAGCAATTGTTCTGTATTCTGCCCTGTTATCTGGCCTCACTATGAATGTATAGTATGCATCCTGGGCAATCTGGACTGCCTGGTTAGGGATAACAACTGCATCTGGCTCATCATACAATTTTAGTGTTACTTTGACAAACTGCCCTGGCCATAGGAACTTTTCTTTATTGCCAAATGTTGCCTTAAGCAGTATCATCCCTGTGTTGGGATCAACGGTATTGTCAATAAAAGTAAGGGTCCCATCCTGTATCTCTTCCTTGAATCCCGGGACAGAAACCTTTACCTTGAGTGCACCTTTTTTCATATGCTGCCTTATCTCTGGTAATTGTTTTTCTGCTACTGAAAAACGGACATAGACAGGTGTTATCTGGTTTATCACAGTCAGTTTTGTATCGTTCTCTTTCACCATAGTCCCTTCACGGACATAAAACTGGCCAGTTTTACCAGATACAGGGGCCTTTATAAAACAATAGCCAAGGTTTGTCTTTGCATTATCCACCTCTGCCTTGTCTGCCTTTACTATTGCCTCCTGGGTCCTGGCAAGGGTTATCTGGTTCTCATAATCAGCCCTGGAGACAGCCCCTTTCTCGAAAAGGAATTGATATCTCTTTGCCTGGGATTCATTGAATTGAAGCTGGGCAAGGTCTTGACTGTATTTTGCCTCAGCTGCCCTTAATTTCTCTTCAAAGGGGACAGGGTCTATTGTAAAGAGCATGTCGCCCTGGGTGACATCCTGACCCTCCTGAAAGTGTATCTTTTTCAGTTGTCCCATGACCCTGGAATAGATGCTGATGCTGTTGTATGCCTCCACTGTCCCTATCTGTTCTATCTGGACAGGCATTGTCTTCTGGAGTGCCTTTGCAACAAGAACAGGGACAGCATGGACAGCAGGTGGTTGGGGTTTTTTCCTGAAAAGGGTCTTGTAGCCCACAAAACATACGACAATAATAACAATAAAAATAATTATCTTTTTCTTCATTGTTTTTTTCCCATTGCCTTTTCGAGGTTTGCCTGGGCAATCTTATAATCGTAAAGGGCGCTTATGTTTGCCAGTTGAGCATTGCTGTATGAGACTGTGGCATCTGTCACCTCAAGGGGTTCGGCGAGCCCTGCGTCATACCTGAAGTTGGCGAGCTCAAGGTTCTCCTTTGCCTGTTTAATCTGGATCTCTGTGTTGGCTATGGCCTCCTGTGCCTTTGTCATGTTCAGGTATGCCTGCTGTACATCGAGCAGTATCTGGAGCCTCAGGTTTCTTATATCTGCCTCTATCTTGTTTTTGTTTGATATGGCCTCCTCCACTTTATTTGTTGTTGATAACCCATCAAAGATATTCATGGTCAACCCCACCCCTGCATTCCATCCTTGACCAAGGGGGTACTGGCTGCCTATGGCATTGTATTCAGCAGAGGCTGATAATCTGGGCATGTATTCTTTTTTTGCAAGCTCTACTGCCTTTTCTGCTGCTATCTTCTGGCTCATAAGGGATTTCAAATCAGCCCTCTCGTTATATGCTGTTTTTAATGCCTCCTCAAAAGTTAACCCGTATCTTTGATAAGGGAGGTCATCCTCTATGGTGTATTCTGCATCAGAATCTATTCCCATGGCATTATTTAAGTTTACCCAAGCAACCTTGAGATTGTTCTCTGCTGTGATAAGGTTCAACCTTGCATTGCTCAGGTCGAGTTCTGCCTTTGTTACATCATATTTGGGCTTTGTCCCGGCAGTAAAAAATGTCTTTGCCCTCTCAAGGTGCTGCTCATACTGCCTCACCGCCTCCATATTCACATCCCTTGTTCTCTTTGCCTTTAAAACTCCATAATATGCATACCTGAGGTTTGTGACAACCATTATTATGTTATTATCGAGGTCAGATATAGATGACTCTAAATTATATTTTTTGATATCCATGTTGGTAGGCCTCCTGCCGAAGTCATATAGATTCTGGTTCAGGGAGACCTTACCATGATTGGTATTGTATGTAGTTGAATATGCAGTACTGAAATAAGGGTCCTGGGTATTGTTTATCTTAAAATTTCTCATAAATTGTGCAGATGCATCTATCCTGGGAAAATATTCGGATCTTGCCTGTCCTAATTGCGCCTCCCTTGCCTTTATTATATATCTGTATGCTGTTATGGAGGGGTGCATCTTGAGGGCAATATCTGTGCATTGTTTTAAATCTATCCTATCACCCTTTTTAATGACTGTTTCCACTGAATATGAAAGACAAGGGACGAAAAATAAAAATAAAAAAACAGTGATGAGGTGCTTCTTTAATATATGTGGCATGTTGGTTTTTCCTTATATCAATTAATCCATATCAATTCAATAAAAAAAGATGGTTGTATCAGATTAAAAATGATGAAAATATCTATAAAATGGTTTACATTAAAGACAAGGTCAAAATAGACAATGAACAGACTTGTAGACCAGAGATCCCCTTATCTCCGCCATGCAGCCCATCAGAAGATAGACTGGTATCCATGGTGTGATGAGGCATTTGACAGGGCAAAAAAAGAAGACAAACCTGTTTTTTTAAGTTCCGGGGCAATCTGGTGCCACTGGTGCCATGTGATGGCAGAGGAATCCTTTGAAGATGAAGAGGTTGCCCAGCTTCTCAACAGTCACTTCATATCCATAAAACTCGACAGGGATGAGAGACCGGACATAGACAGGCGCTATCAGCGGGCAGTAGCTGCCATGGGAGGGGGCAGCGGATGGCCATTAAGTGTCTTTCTAACCCACGATAGAAAACCTTTTTACGGAGGCACATACTTTCCCCTCCATGAGGGGTTTGGAAGGCCTGGTTTTAAGACCCTTCTCAAGGCAATAAGTGAATTATACAGGGTAAAAAAGGATGAGGTCATAGAAAACAGCAAAGAGATTGTGGATTTTCTCAAGCCTCAAACCCCTGTAAAAGGCCAAATCAATTTAGAAATGGTAGATATGGGGCTTAAGGCAATCCTTGATTCAGCAGACAGAAAAAATGGCGGTTTTGGATATGCCCCAAAGTTTCCCATGTCAGGGGCAATAGACTTTCTCTTGAATAGATATTTCTTTACCGGTGATGGCGAGCTTGGGGTTTTCTTAAAGAAAACCCTCTCATCTATGGCAAAAGGTGGCATATACGATCAGCTTGCCGGTGGTTTCCACAGATACTCCACTGATGCAGGTTGGAATGTCCCACATTTTGAGAAGATGCTCGACGACAATGTATGGTTACTTAAAAACTATATAGATGCCTATAACATCTTCCATGATAGGACATTCATGGATATTGCACTGGGTATCATAGGTTTTATAAGAGATGAGCTCTCAGATAGAGATGGTGGTTTCTACGCAAGTCAGGACGCTGATGTAACCCCTGATGACGAGGGAGGTTATTTCACATGGAGCAGGGAGGAAATAAAAGATGTCCTTACAGGGGATGAATTCAATGTCATCTCTGCCTATTATCTCCACGATACTGGTCGCCTCCACCACAACCCGGAAAAGATGACATTATCTGTATCCGAGGACATGGATAAATTGGCCGAGAAAATAGGCATTGATTCAAAGGTGGCTCTATCAATAATAGAAAAAGGCAAGAGCAAGCTCCTCGCTGCAAGAAAGTCAAGACAGAAACCCTTTATTGATAAAACCATATATACCTCATTGAATGGTATGGGTGCCTCTATCTTTTTAAAGGCACATCATACACTCAAGGATGAGTATATAAAGGGATTTGCATTAAAGACCCTCCAAAGGGTTATGAAAGAAAATATGGATGAAGGGGGTCTATTACATTCAACAGGGGTTAGGGCAATGCTTGATGATTATATATACCTTGCCGACAGTCTCGTTTCTGCCCATGAGGCTACAGGGGATAATGGGTATCTCAGAGATGCAGAAAAGATAATAAAGATGTGCATTGATAGGCTATGGGACCATGAAAATGGGGGTTTTTTTGACTCAGAGGATGATGTAATGGGCATAAGATTAAAGGCCATAGATGATGCCCCTTATCCATCTGCCAATTCTCTGGCAATAATAGTCCTTCTCAGGTTGTGGGCTATAACAAGAGATGAAAAATATCGTCTCCTTGCAGAGGAGACCATAAGGGCATTCTCAAGTCAGGCTGAGTCTACGGGTATCCATGGTGGTTATTTCTTTTGTGCCCTTGATGCCTATTTCCATATGCTCGAGCTTACTGTCCAGAGAGGGGCTTCATCTGAACTGATAGCAAAGGCGCTTTCAATCTTCTATCCTTACAAGGTTATAAGATACGAAGATGGAGGGGAGGGTGTCATCCCCTGCATGGGTGGCGTATGCTATGAGCCCATAAAAGACCCTGAGATGATAGAAGGCCTTATAAGAAAAGTCTAAAGTCCTATACCCTATGGGTTAATACTTCTACCATTTTTTCAAAAGCGACATTATATACAGAAACAGGTTATCCAGTGGAGACCCGGTCTTTTTTCTTATAAACCCGCAGGGTCAAAACCTGTAAGTTTCATTATATTTCTATAAAGAATAAGCTCTTTATCCTCATGGGATATGGGCAAGGACAGAACCTTTGATAGCTCGCTCCGCATGTATCCAAAAGGCACATCAGAGCCGAATATGACCCTGTGGGGTCCTATGGTCTCTACAAACCTCAATATGTCACCCTGAGAGCCAAGGGCTGTGTCAAAATATATGTTTTCTTTGTCTTTAAAGCTTCTCAAAAATGACATGGGGTTACCGCCCAGAAGACCGAGATGGGGTATTATAATCTTCATGCCCTCTGCCATCTCAACAAATCTCTCTGTAAACCTCAACTCCTCTTCAAAGATAATGGGTTTGTCTGTCTTTTTTATCTTTTCTATTAATCCCTGTAATGCCTCATCCTCAAGGACCTTATAATTAGATGCAGAATCCTGCCAGCCCCTCATCCAGTGCCATTTTCCACCATAGTATTCATCCGGGATCGGGTCAAACCCATCCCTGTCATAGTCCTCCCTTATATAATGATAGGGGATAAAATTCTTAACCTTTTTTGTCTCTTCCAGCAGACGGACATTTATCTCATTGCTGTCAATGGCTGTTGAGGGGAATGGGATTATAAATACATGGGTCACCCCTGATTCCTTTTGCTGTCCCTGGAGTTCCCTTGTTGTAACATCCACCCCCATGGTGATAGATGGCCCCCAGTGGGAATGGCTATCTATTATGTATTCAAAATCCATAATTGCATTTTCATTACCACAAATGGTATATCTTTGTAAATAAAACTTGGACTGTACTTATAGGGTATTGGATGGCTGATATAAAAACACCTCTTCTTACCATAGACATAATTATCCGATATAAAGGCGGGATAGTCCTTATTGAGAGAAAGAACTATCCCCATGGATGGGCACTCCCCGGTGGTTTCGTTGATATAGGCGAGTCCCTTGAGGAGGCTGCAGTGCGCGAGGCAAAGGAAGAGACCTCCCTTGATGTGGTCCTCCTTGAGCAGTTCTATGCCTATTCAAAACCGGAGAGGGATCCCCGATTCCATACTGTATCAGTGGTCTTTATAGGTGATGGTGAGGGGGACCTCAGGGGAAGAGATGATGCAAGAAAGGCCCATGTATTTACAGAGGACAACCTCCCTGAACAGATTGCCTTTGACCACAGAACCATTCTGTATGATTATTTTCTATATACAAAGACAGGGAAAAGACCAAAAATAAAAGGATAACGGGCCCTGCGTTTTCATCCTGTCTGCCTATGAGCCCATCTCTTATTTTCAAATCCGTATGATTTATAAACCCTGAATCACTAAGAAAGCCTCTCGGCTACCCTGTAGGCCTCTATAAAACCGGAAGGGTCCGCAATACCCTTGCCTGCTATATCAAAGCCTGTCCCATGGCCCGGGGATGTCCTGACAAAGGGCAGGCCAAGGGTAATGTTTACTGTCCTCTGAAAATCCATTGTCTTTACAGGTATTAGCCCCTGATCATGATACATGGCAATGAATGCATCGCAATCCACCTTATGAAAGAGTGTATCAGCAGGGAATGGGCCCTGTGCATCAATCCCCGATGATACTGCCATATCTATTGCCTCCCTGATTACAGCCTCTTCTTTGCCCATAAGACCGTTTTCACCGGCATGGGGGTTTAAACCACATACCTTTATCTTTGGTTTACTGATACGGAAATGCCTCTTTAATGCACTATGAGTGACCTCTATGCAAGATAATACCCTATCTTTTGTAATCATAGCCGGGACATCCTTAAGTGGTATATGGATCGTAACAAGAGATACCCGCATCTTTCTGTTGGCCATCATCATCACATATTCTTTTACATTGCTGAAATCTGCCAGTATCTCTGTATGCCCTGGGAAATCTACGCCTGCCTTGCGGATTGATGCCTTATTTATAGGACATGTAACCAATGCTACTGCATCGCCTTGTTTTATAGTCCTCAAAGCCTCCATTATATATTCATACGACGCCCTACCGTATATCTCACAAGAGAGGCCATATTCTACGTCATTTACCATGCCCAGATCTATAAACTCTACATCTCCCCTTGCGCCCCTCTTAAACCCTTTAAATTCAATCTCATGGGAGCCATAGAGCCTATACTCCATATCCCTTATGACTGTCTCATCGCCTACAATAACAGGTATGCTTCTTTTTCCTATATTTCTTATGGACTTGCAGATAATCTCCCCGCCTATACCAGCAGGGTCTCCCATGGTAATGAGTATCCTCTTCAGATTTTTACCTCTATATAAGATGATTTCCTCAGCTTCTCTATGAACTCCTTGTATCTCTTCTCAGACTCTATCTGCACTATCCTCTCGTGTATCCTCGCCTTCACCTGTTCATAAGGGATGAGGTCGCCTTTTTTCTCATGGAGAAGCTTTAATATATGAAAACCATAGGGTGTCCTGATAACATGGGTATATGTCCCGGGTATGATAACACTGAGGGCTTCTTTTAATTCCGGGATAAGGTCATCTTTTTTTACATAACCCAGGTCACCGCCCAGAGAGGCTGTAGGGTCATCGGAAAACTCCCTTGCCACATCCTCAAATGCCTTACCCTCCTGCAATAGGCTGTAAGCCATTAAGGCAACCTTATTGGCATCCTTTTTTTTGTTAGAGATAAATATCTGCTGTAGCTTGTATTCGTCCTCTCTGAATTCGTCGAGGTGCTTGTTATAGTAATCCCTCAGGTTATCCTCTGTAACGAGTATGTCTGCTGCTATGGCCCTGGAAAGCACACGGTTTCTCAGTTGGTTTATCCTTAAACCATTGTAAAAGTCTTTATAGTCTATATTTTCCTTTTTTAACTGCTCTCTAAGCTCCTGGTCTGTTATAAGGTGCTGTTTTTTTATGTTCTCTATTATCAAATCAACATCTTTGTCTGTTACCTCTATCTTGAATTTTTTTGCCTGCTGTCTTATCAGGAGGTCATCAATAAAATGGTCTATCTTCTCCTTAAGCTGTATGTTTCTGTAATATTCATTTATGGAGACATATCTCCCATGTTTTTCTATCTTTATATATTTCTCCAGGTCCTTTAATGTTATTATATCATCGTTTACAATAGCGATAATCCTGTCCACTATCTCGGCATAGGATATGCCTGCTAAAAAAAGGAACAGAGAAATAAAGGTGAAAGATAGAAGACGCCTCATTTATTTTTTGCTGCCGGTTCGGTCTTCTTCTCTGGTTTTGGCTGTGTGTCTGTCTTTTCTGTCTTTTCCTGCTTTTCAGGGACCTCAGGTCTTGCATCCTTTAACAGGTCTTCGTTTATGGTAATCTTTGCACTCTGTTTCAAATCTGTTATGTATTTCTCTAATGCCTGTGTCTGCTTTTCCTGGGCAAGTTTCTGTTTTATATAGTCCTTGACCTCTTCATAGGGCACATATGAGGGCGGTTTTATACCTTCGAGTTTTATTATGTGATACCCGAATTTTGTCTTGACTATCCCGCTTGTCTGCCCCACCTTTTTTAGTTTAAAGGCAGCATCTTCGTATTCCGGGAGCAGGCTACCTTTAGGGTGGAACCCTATCTCTCCACCACTTGCCTTTGCACTGGGATCAATAGAGTATCTCCTTGCCAGTTCAGCAAAGTCTTCACCTTTTGCCAGCTTATCCTTGATCTGCCTTGCCTCTTCCTCTGTATTTAAGAGGATATGCCTTGTGTTGATCTCCCTTTCCCTCTTAAAGGTCTCTTTATTCTTCTCATAGTACTTTTTCATATCCTCTTCTGTTATCTGGGAATCGAGGTTTATCTTCTTCTTTAATAGCGTCTCCAGAACAAGCTGTTCTTTAATCTCATTGAGCCTATCCTGGAATTCCTTTTCCTTTTCTATGTTCTCCTTTTTTGCCTCCCTCAAGAGGAGTTTTTTTATAATCATTTTATCGAGATAGTTCTTTTTCCCGCTCTGGGTTGCCACAATCATCTTCATATTAACAGGTATCTTGTCAAGGTCCTTATTAAACTCCTCTATGGTTATCTTTTCATTGTCTATTGTGGCAAGGACCTTACTATTGTCCGTCTTGGAGCATGAAAATATCATAGATGCGGCAAAGACAAGGATTATTATTTTTTTCATCTATTCACCCCGTGTTATTTATTGATTATCCATGTTTATATCATATAGAAACAATCTCCAGCAATAGATTTCTTGTAATATTGAGAAGATTGCCGCCTCTTTTGTCAGTGGCTATGATTATCCTGTTGTCCGGCATGAGCTTAATACTATTATCACTATCCTTTATAAGTCTTAGTATCTTTTTAATATCCACAGGCGTCCTCTCGGTGATATGCAAGACGATCCTGCCTGATGAATACTCCATCTTTTTTATCTTCAGGGATGTGAGGAATATCTTCAGTGATATGACATGGAATAGGCTGTTTACTGGTTGTGGTATTGCACCGTATCTGTCTACAAGCTCTTCTTTGATATCCAAAAGCTCGTCATCCTGCCTTATCTTGGATAACCTTTTATAGACAAGGAGTTTCTGGGCAGGGTCTTCAATATAATCATCAGGTATATAGGCCTCCACAGGGATGTTTATCTCTGTTACTACCTCCTCCTCTTCTTTTTCTTTCTTGCCCCTTAATTCATTCACTGCATCCTGGAGCATATTGCAATAGAGCTCAAATCCTATGAGGTTTATGTTGCCTGACTGCTCCTGCCCCAAAAGATTCCCTGCACCCCTTATCTCAAGGTCATAATTTGCTATCTGATAACCTGAGCCAAGCTCGGTCATCTCCTCTAATATCTTTAATCTCAGGGAGGCATCCCTTGTCAAGACAGCATCCTTCGGCACAAGGAGATATGCAAAGGCCTGTCTTGTGCCCCTTCCTACCCTGCCCCTCAGTTGATAGAGGTCAGAGAGCCCAAGTCTGTGGGCATTGTTTATAAAGATAGTATTGGCATTGGTTATATCAAGGCCTGACTCTATTATGTTTGTAGAGAGGAGGAGGTCATATTTCCTATCTATAAAGTCGAGCATAATCCTCTCAAGCTGCCTACCCTGCATCCTTCCGTGGGCAACAGCAATCCTCATATGGGGGATGAGCTTCTGGAGGTATTCATGGATTATGCCTATGTTGTGTATGTAGTTGTGCATAAAGAATACCTGACCCCCCCTGTCCAGTTCGTTTAAGATGCCTTTTTTTATATGTTCGTCCTTAAATTTCAGGACATAGGTCTTGACAGCGAGCCTGTCAAGGGGCGGGGTATTGATGATACTTAGGTCTCTTAAGCCTGTTGTGGCCATATAGAGGGTTCTCGGTATGGGGGTTGCACTTAAGGTCAGGACATCTATATTCTTTTTCATCATCTTGAGTTTTTCTTTATGCCTGACCCCGAATCTATGCTCCTCATCTATGACGAGTAGCCCCAGGTCCCTGAAACCCACATCCTCCTGGAGCATCCTGTGCGTCCCTATTATGATGTCTATCTTACCTTTTTTTAAGAGGTCTATGATTCTTTTCTGCTCCTCCTTTGTCCTGAATCTACTCAACATCTCAATATTTACTGGGTAATCCCTGAACCTGTCTGTAAAGGTCTTAAAATGCTGCTGGGCAAGCACTGTTGTTGGGACAAGGACAGCCACCTGTTTATTGTCCATAACAACCTTAAACGATGCCCTCAGGGCAACCTCTGTCTTTCCAAAACCCACATCACCGCAAATAACCCTGTCCATTGGCCTTGTCTTTCTTAGGTCCTCTATTACCTCCTCAATAGCCCTTGCCTGGCCCTCTGTCTCCTCATACTCAAACCGAGATTCCATCTCCCGGAAGAGTTCATCCTCCGGGGAATACGCATAACCCTCAGCAAGCTCCCTCTCTGCATAAACCTGGATTAGCTCCCTTGCCATATCCTCTACATATGCCTTAACCCTCTTTTTTGTATTTCTCCAGTAGTTTGCCCCGAGCTTATCAACCTTAGGCTTGTGTTTTTCCCCGCCTATATATTTCTGGACAAGGTGGAGGTCATCTATAGGCACATAAAGCCTATCCCCATCCTGATATTCTATTAAAAGAAAATCCTTGGCAATACCATCTATGGTCAATTTCTGTATGCCCCTGTATATCCCTATGCCACAGTCCACATGGACAACCCAGTCCCCAACAACCAAGTCCTTGAAAGAATTAAGAAATTCATCTATCCCAGCGACAGGTCTCTTTATAACCCTCTTTTTTGGCCCTATTATATCTTCCTCTGTAAGGACTATTATATCTGCGGTCCTGAACCCCCTCCTTAAGGGACCGACAACAATACCCCACTCCTTTTCTTTTCTGTTGAATGAGCCTTTTATGATAGGCAACGATATACCGTAGTTTTCAAATATAGCCCTTAACCTCTCTGCCTGCTTCTGGTTATTTGCAAAAAGATACAGGTATCTGTAGTCTAACCACTCTGTCTTTATCTTCTCGGATATAATGCTGAATATCTCTGTCTTTTTTGTCTCAAATATAAACCTTAAATCATTATTTGATGCAGTATGGATTACCTCTCCCTCGTCTTCTCCCTCTATACCTGAGATATCTATATTGAGAATGGCCTTGCAGATCTCTAAAAACCTCTCCTTAAATGCGCCATCTCTTTCTGTCTTTTCTAATACATCCTTTATAAACCTCAATCCCTGATGTACAAGGACCATATCTTCTTCCATATAATCGAGGATTGTGACACCCTGTCTCTTTGTTATCCTGGCCGGTGTAATATCTATCTTCTCGAGCTCACCTTTTGACCTCTGGGTTAATGGGTCAAAAAAACGGAGGGAAAAAATCTGGTCCCCCAGGAACTCTATCCTGACAGGCTGGGGTGAGGATGGTGCAAAAACATCTATAATACTCCCCCTCTTTGCAAACTCCCCCTCTTCCCTCACCAGTGATGCAAGCTCGTATCCGTTTTTATCGAGATAATCTATAAGACTCTCCTGATAGACAGTATCACCAAAGCATAGGGACATGCTCCTGCCCTTTAAGAGTTCCCTGTCTGTAAGGTCATGGGCCATGGCGCTGTATGGAAAAAGTCCAATAAACCTATCATCATGGACCAGGTGGTGGAGGAATCCTATCCTTTTAGCCTCATCCTCTTTTTCAAATACCCTATCGGCAAATACGGGGAATATATGGCAGTCCTGCCTTGAAAAGAACTCTACCTCCTCCTTTATGAGGAGTGCCTCATCCTCGTTTTCATAAAAGATTATGGATTTCCTGTCTGTCCTGGAGACAAAAAAGGAGATAAACGAGTTTATCTTGCCTGTTATATATATAAAACCTTTTTTTGGGAGCTGGTACATATGACCTTATCTTTTTTACGATGGAGGGAGGATAGAGGTAATCCTTTTGTATTCCTTTAAGACAAGGTTTGAAAAATTTTTATTAGGTCTTACGTTCTCTGATAGCATCTTTTTTAGCCTTGTAGGGCCCATATTATATGCATGCAAGGCAAGGCTCAGGTTATCGAAGTCCTCAAGAAGCTGGGAGAAAAAATAGACCCCTATCTTTATGTTCTTCTCTGGTTCATCGAGGGTTTTTGTGCCATTCCAGTGAACACCGGCATCCCTGGCAATATACTTCGCCAGTGAGGGTTTTACCTGGAATAAACCCCTTGCACCTTTTGGAGACACCACATTATGTCTAAAATTGCTCTCTACCTTTACTATGGCAAGCATCAATCTGTAATCTACATTATGTTTCCTCGAGGCCTTATAGATTATATTTGCTGTATGGGCAAGTTCTTTTTCAGAATTGATAGCACCCTCTTCCTTCATAAAATCCACTATCTTCTTTACAATCCTGTCATGTTTTACTGATTCTCTCTGAAATATGGGATGGTCACCAGTAATATCTCCGTATGCAAATACAAACAACATGGCGCCTATACCCAGGGATGTGAGTATTAATTTTTCTTTAATCTTCATAGGGTCTAACTTTATAACAAAAACAACCCAAATGTCAAATTTTGAAAAAAAACTATTTTTTGACAAAAGGGCTGAAATACTATAAAAATAATCATGGATATTTTTTTAAGGCCAACTCATGTCATTGATTCAGATAACAAAACCATTATAGATACTGTAGAGGCACTCACCTCTTCATGCAAAAACAATGAGGAAAAGGCAGTAAAACTCTTCTATTTTGTCAGGGACCAGATTCATTACAGTGTTTATATGCTATCCACATATCTTGAGGATTTTATTGCCAGCACTGTCTTGGCGAGAAAAAAAGGTTACTGCGTTCAAAAGGCCGTCCTCCTTGCCGCCCTTGCCAGGGCAGCCCATATACCGTCAAGACTTGCCTTTGCCAGGATAAAAAATCATAAGATACCAAAAGAGCTTATCGCCCAGACAGGGATCAATGTATTCCCGAGCCACGGCTACACCCAGCTATTCCTCAACAACAGGTGGGTTAGTGTAACCCCGGCATTTGATAAAGGACTATGCAGGGATATATCTGTCCCGGCTGTGGAATTTGACGGAATAAATAACGCCCTTCTTCCAGCCCATGACCTTGAAGGCAGACCATATATTGAATATATAGAAAAATACGAACCCCAGGCCGACCTGCCCTTTGAGTGGCTCAGAGGTAGACTTGTTCCAATATGGGGAGAGAAACATGCATGGCTCGAACAGGGCGATTCAAAGGGCCACAGGATGCCTTCTGGCTATGTGTTTTAGAAGACCTCCTCCTCTATTACAATCTCTTTTTTTATCTTTGTGAGTACCTCCTGGAGGACAGGCAGGACATCTGTCCTGAACCTCCCGGCAACAAGTATAAACATAATATCATCACCTATCTTGAGCATGCCCTCATTGAGCCAGACCCTTATATCTGCTATACCCTCGTGTTTTTTCATAGAACTGAGATATGCATCCAGGGCATCTTTGTCGTATGATAGACTCATGGCCTTTATGGGCCTGCCGTCTTTGGATGTCCCTCGCACTATACCGTTATGGACAACTATCATACCGAGGTCATCAGGGTTTGTCTTCTCCTTAATCTCCCTTATCCAATTATTTATCATGTGTCACCTTTACACTCTACTGCCTGATAATTATTTCTTCTTATAAAGCGGTGATATGCTTCTCAAAAATGCAACAGTATCTTTGAGGACATCAAAGGCCTTGTCTATCTGTGCCTTTGTATTATCTATACCAAAAGAAAACAGGAGTGTCCCCTGGGCAGTTGCATAATCACTACCTATGGCAATAAGGACATGGGATGCCCGCAGAGACCCTGATGCACATGCAGAGCGCGTAGAGACGCAGATACCCTTTTCATCGAGCATTATCATCATTGATTCACCTTCCACATATTCTACTGAAAAGGATACAAGTCCGGGGAGGCTCTTTTCAGGGTGGCCATTTATAACTATATCATCTATACCCTTAACCCGCTCAAGGAAATATCTCTTAAGACTCAATAGGTGCTCTGTCCTTGTGGGCATATCAAGCCTGGCAAGCTCTGCTGCCTTTGCCATCCCCACTATACCTATAAGATTCTGGGTGCCTGCCCTCTTGTTGTTCTCCTGTGTCCCGCCGTCTATAAGGGGGTAAATGGGTGTTTTTTCCTTTATAAATAAAGCCCCAACCCCTGGGGGCCCGTAGAACTGATTGGCAGCCATGCTCAATAAATCTACATTCATCTCCTCTACATCCACTGGTATATTACCGCAGGACACAACAGCATCTGTATGAAGCAGAACACCTCTTCCCCTTGTTATCTTCCCTATCTCCGTTATTGGTTCTATGGTGCCTATCTCATTGTTGGCATGCATTATTGTTACAAGAATGGTATCATCCCTAATAGCCTTCTCCACATCAGAGGGGTCTATCATACCGTATCTGTCCACAGGTACTGCTGTCACCTGGTATCCCATACCCATAAGAACCCTCAAGGTCCTTGAGACAGACTGGTGCTCTATATTCGATGTTATTATATGTTTACCCTTTTTTGCCCTGGCAAAGGCAACACCTTTTATTGCATGGTTTACAGACTCTGTCCCCCCGGACGTAAATACTATCTCTTCTGGTTTTGCATTTATGAGGGCTGATACCTTGGTGCGTGCATCCTCAAGGGTCTCTATGGCTGCATCGCCTATGCGGTGCTGGCTGGACGGATTGCCAAAGCCACCTTCTTCTATGTATTTTATCATAACCTCTTTGACAAGGGGGTGTAGTGGCGTCCCAGAGATATGGTCAAAATATATTAATTCCATTGAGATTTAACTCCTTTCAGATTGTATTTATTTTTCCTGAGGTATTGGTTTCCCGCATCTCTTGCAGAAAGGTGCCGGCTCAGACAGTTCTGCATCACAATAAGGGCAGTGACAGCCTGCCTCTTTTTTTTCTATATATTCAACCTTTTCAAACTGTTTAGGCTCCTTTGGCTTTCCTTCCTTGCGGTTGTAATAATCCATTATGGCCTTGTGAAGGGCATCGGCACCAAGATTTGAACAGTGGAGCTTGTTTTTAGGTAGCCCCCCGAGGCTCTCTGCAACGGATTTGTTCGTTATCTTCATGGCCTCTTCTAAGGTCTTGCCCTTTGCCATCTCTGTAACCATGCTTGATACTGCAATGGCTGCACCGCATCCAAAGGTCTCAAACTTTATATCCTCTATCCTGTCGTCCTTTACCTTAATAGTGATGGTCATCATATCCCCGCATACGGGATTCCCCACCTCTCCTATGCCATCAGGGTTTTCTATCCTGCCTATGTTCTTCGGTGACTTAAAATGTTCCATTACTGTCTCAGAGTACTGCATAGCTACCTCCTTTCAAATGCTTCTCATTAAGAGTTAATATAACTCATTAAACAGTTTTTTCAAGAAAAATGATAAATTTTATAGGTTGACATGGAAATACTTATTATGTTGAAATACCTACCATGGCGAAAAAGAAGGAGATAAAAGAGATAAAGCAGCCTGATTTTTTAATGAAGGCCATAGCAGGCTCATTTGAGTGGATAAAAAATAACCTGAGGGCATGCATAGTCGGGGCAGCTGTAGTTGTCCTGATAGTTGCAGGTCTGGTTACTTACATAATATATGAAAACAAAAAGGATGAGAGGATACAGGGGCTTTTTGTCCAGGGCATGCAGGCATACAGAGAGTATACTATAACAGGCAAGGAAGATACATTAAACACGGCAGAGGGCATATTCAACAGTGTGGCATCAGAATCAGGGAAAAAGATGAAGGCACTGTCAAAGCTTTATCTGGGCAGGATATACTATATTAAAGGTAAAAAAGATGAGGCCATAAAGGCATACAAAGAGGCCCAGACCCTCTCTGATGCAGAAGTGGTAAAGATACTATCACAGAAGGCACTTGACTCACTTAAAAGTACGCCTTAACCTCTTTGCATAATTCTTCCGGTATAACCACACTTACCGGCTCAACAAGTAATGATTGAAAGAAGTTTAAATCAGGGGCATAGTCCCTCATATTCAAAAATGTCCTCGGTATTATCCTGAAATGACATGGGAAAAACCTCTGGTCTTTCTTGCCGAAGAACATGGCTGCATTAAAGCTGTATATACCTGACTCACTATAATATCTGAATATCTTGAGAAGGCCTGAGACAAGGGCATCCATATCCCCTTCGTCGAAATCATCTACTGAAAAGACATGGGGAAATACACACATAATCTCACCAAGGATACCGAGGGATACAAAGGGGGTTATCCAGCATGCCTTTCCTGTCTCGCCTATGAAGCGCTGGCCTGTATTTTTTTCTATCTTTAATAGCTCATCCCAGAAGCTTATCCTGTTCTTTTCAAAAAACTCCTCAGAGGCCCTATACTCATCTGTAAACTGATTTCCAGGGAATTCTGTGGCAAAATACTGCTGGTGAGGGTGGACAAGGCCCCCTCCTGATGGTGGCATATAATTCCAGCTCATGAGGTGATATGGAAGTTCAGGGTTAATACTCCTTATCCTTTTCAGGAAATCTATACCCACATAAAGGGAATCATAGAGCCTTTTTTCAGTAAAACCCTCTACCGGGCACAGATGTTCATCTGTCATTATGGCAACAGCACTGTGTATATCGTATGGAAAGAGATTGGGGATAAGAACTGTCTCGCCCCTTGTAAGTCTGCCTTCCGGTACTACATCCCCTATGAACTTAGGTGTCCTTTTATCCCTATTTTCCTTGCAGAAGGGACAGAAGCCCTTGACCTCTGGTTTGAGATAATCCTCAAGGGGTAGTCTCTGTGACCTTATTGCCCCAAAATGGGAAAAATGACCTGTCCTGCCTGTGAGGGGGTCTATACGGACCTGAAAACCCTCCACTGTCTCTTCAAAACCCTTACGGGGGTCAAGAAATCTGCTTTCTGATTCAAAGACCTGAAATTTTATTGTCCCGGACATAAATACCTCACATTTTTGACCTCTATTGCCCCCATCTTACCATAATCGCCATTATTCAAACAATATTTAACATTACAGGCCTTTCAAAAGTATTATTTTTATGTAATACTATCTTCCCTATGGTCATATCCCTCGGAAAATGGACCCCTGGTTCTCTGGACAAAATCATATCAGATGCATCCAGGCTCCCTGATTCTGGAAAGAAAATAGGTTATATCTCCGGTCTTTTTATAGGGACCCCCTATGCAGATAATACATTAAAAGGCGGGGTAGATGAGGAGGAGGAACTCGTCGTCAACCTAAATGGGGTTGACTGTTTCACCTTTATTGACTATGTGGAGGCAATGAGGCTATCCAGTTCATTTGAGGGCTTTTTGACATATCTAAGACGCATAAGATACAGAGATGGTTTTGTTGAGTTCAGGCACAGAAATCATTTTTTTACAGACTGGGCAGTATATAACAGTGATTTTGTAGAGGATATAACAGGCCATATAGGCAGAGAAAAGGCGATAGAGATTGAAAAAATCCTTAATCTTAGAGGAGATGGTTCTTTTTTTGTCCCTGGCATAGACGCTAAAAAAAGAAGGCTTATCTTTATCCCCTCTCAAGATATAGACAGGGGTATAACAGAACAGTTGATGACAGGGGATTACATCGGCCTTTACTCCAACACACCCGGACTTGATGTATCCCATGTAGGGATAGTCATAAGGGATGGAAAAAGCCTCTACTTAAGACATGCTTCTTCCAGAGAAAAACACAGAAGTGTCATGGACGAGGATTTTACAGAATATGTAAAGACCAGAGACGGCCTGATTGTCCTAAGACCCAGATAGGCATCCCCCTACCATGGATTTTAAGGCCTTTCCAGGGTTTTTAAATTGTCTTAAATTATGTTAAAATAACATCAAAACAGGGCATCATGGATAACAACAATAAGATTGTAAAGATTATAGACTCTCTATCCAGGTATCTCCAGGGTAAGGAGAAGCCCTTAAGGCTTGCCCTGATTGCCTTTTTTTCCAGGGGACACCTCCTCATAGAGGACCTGCCAGGGCTTGGAAAGACCACCCTTGCCATAGGTATTGCAAAATCCCTCGGCCTGACCTTTGGGAGAATACAGTGCACCAGTGACCTGCTGCCAACGGATATAACAGGTCTCTCCATATACAACAAAGGTGCTGGTGAGTTTGAATTCCATCCAGGCCCTATCTTCAATAATGTCGTCCTCTGCGACGAGATTAACAGGGCCACACCAAAGACCCAGAGCGCACTCCTTGAGGCAATGGGTGAGAAGCAGGTCACCATAGAGGGCAAGACCTATAAACTCCCCCGCCTATTCTCCATCATAGCGACCCAGAACCCTGTTGAACAGTTCGGGACATTCCCCCTGCCTGAATCACAGCTCGACAGATTCATGATGAAGATTAGCATTGGTTATCCATCCAATGAAGCAGAAAGGGAGATATTAAAGGTGGGGAGTAAGAGAGAGGAGCTCTATTCCATAGAGCCAGTCATGGCAAGAGAGGAGGCAGAGGAGATACAGAAGAAGATAGAAAATGGCATATTCGTATCTGAAAAGGTCCTCGACTATATACTCGCCATTATAAACAAGACGAGGAGAAACGGATACATTACCGCAGGCCTATCCACAAGAGGTGCATTAACCATAATGAACACTGCCAAGGCAAATGCCTATTTCCATGGAAGGGACTTTGTGATACCTGAGGATATAAAAGAATTGGTAGAATATACCATACCTCACAGGGTGCTTTTCAAAGAAGAATACGAAGGTTTGGATAAAAGGGAGATTATAAAATCTTTAATAGAAGAGATACCCACCCCGGCGTAATAAAGATAACAAAGGCAGGCTTTCTCTACATAATCTTGACCATATTTCTGGGTGTATCTGCCATCAATACAGGAAATAACCTGATATATCTTATAGTTGCAGCACTTTTGAGCTTTATGGGTATCTCGGGTTTTTTTGGTAAAAATAACCTCTCATCTGTAGATGTTGATATAGAATTCCCCCAGGAGATATATGCAAGAAATGAATTTCCTCTCAAGATCAACCTGACAAACAAAAAAAGACTCCTTCCAGTATTTTTAATGAGGGTCAATGTGGCAGGGCAGGTGGCATTTTTCCCCTATATTGATCCAAAATCTCAGGCCAGCAGATACATAAATATCTCCTTTCCCAAAAGAGGCAAATATAAGATAAATGACCTGTATATCTATTCTGTCTTCCCCTTTAATTTTTTCACAAGATACAGGACCCTTGATAAGGCCTTTGAATCTATAGTGTTCCCTGAACTAAAGGCATGTTCCCTGCTCACCCTATATGAAAGAGACAGGAGATTAAAAGGCGATAGGGCATCTGATACTACAGGATACGAGATGGATATAGTTTCTATAAGGGAATATGCATACGGCGACCCCATGAAATACATAAACTGGAAGGCCACGGCAAAGACAGGAAAATTAAAGACAAAAGAGCTCTCTTCCCTTTTATATAGACCCATTATAATAGATTTTGATGAGGTAGTTATAAAGGATATAGAGGAGAAGGTATCTTGTATAGCATACTCTGTCTCAAGGCTCATTAAAAATAACACCCCTATAGGTCTCAGGATAAAGGACAAATTATATCCACCCGATATATCACAACCCCATAAAATAAATATGTTAAGGGAACTTGCCCTCTATGAAAACACCTGATTCAAAGTCAATCAAGATAGAGGTCATGGTCAAGCTATTAACCTATATAATAGGCGTAATAGGGTTTCTGTCTGTCTACAGGTATATAAACCTTTTATACTCCGCCTGTTTTTTATCACTTTTTATCCTGTCTATATACTTTGAATACAGACAAAAATTTTATATCCCCCGATGGGCTGTGAATATCCTATCTCTCTTGGTGGTTATATATGCCATCTACAAGATAAATACAGAGGAGCTTGTTACACAGATAGTGGAGACCCTCCTTATTATATATGCAGCTAAATTCCTTGAGCAAAAAAAAGTAAGGGACTATATGCAGATATATACCCTCACCCTTTTCCTTCTTGCCGGGATGGGGCTTATGTCCCTGGATATTACATTCTCCATCTTTCTTGTTATAGTTGTCATAATGCTATCCACCTCTTTTGTCCTCCTTACCTTTTTTTCACAGGACCCGCAGATGGAACTGACAAGGCAGGTAGCAGGAAGGGTTATCCTAAAATCCATGTATATACCTGCCCTCGCCATACCATTAACCGTCGTTATGTTTGTCATACTCCCGAGGACACAGTATCCCATATTCGATTTTCTCAACAGGCCTAACAAGGCAAAGACCGGGTTTACAAACAGGGTAAGGCTCGGTGCTGTATCCAATATACAGGAGGATTCAAGTGTAATATTCAGGGTAAACATGGACAGGATAAATGACGATGAACTCTACTGGCGGGGTATAGTCCTCGATTATTTCGATGGTGTATCATGGAGTGCAAGGGATAAGAATACAGTACAACTAAATGCACCTTTATCTGCCCCGGGAAGGACAATAAAACAGACAATATACCTTGAGCCCTATTCGGACAGATTTATCTTTGCTCTGGATAAGCCTGCCTTTATCTCCATAAAGGGGGTAAAGAGGTTTGACGACCTCACCTTCAAGATGCCTTTTTCCATAGAGAGGAGGCTCCGATATGAGGTCATGTCCATACTATCCGATACCCTTATAGAAACCAATATAGACAGGGATGGGTATCTGCAACTCCCTGAATCTATATCCCAGGATATAAGGCACCTTACCAAGAGTATCATGAACGGCGAAGACAGGATGAAAGACATCCTCAGCCTACACAGGTTTTTCAACGACGGGTCGTTCAGATATTCCCTTAAAAACCTCCCCTATACCAAATCCCCATTAGATGATTTTCTTTTTAAAAACAGATACGGTAACTGTGAGTATTTTGCCTCTGCCTTTGCTGTAATGCTGAGGATTGCAGGGATACCCACAAGGCTTGTAGGCGGCTATAGAGGTGGATATTACAATGAAGTGGGTAGATACTACCTTGTCCCCCAAAAGAATGCCCATGTATGGGTAGAGGCATTTTTAGAGAACAGAGGCTGGGTAAGGCTTGACCCCACCCCTGCCTCCATTGATAATTTTGCCTTGCTAAAAAAAGGCAGCCCCATGATGAGGCTGAGGCTTGCCCTGGATACCATAAATTATTACTGGTACGCCTTTGTTATCAATTATAATCTCGATA
>JAKPCK010000140.1 GCA_029553295.1 Deltaproteobacteria bacterium
CGCTGGGCAAAGGCCGTGCAGCCACTCCTCGATGAATATGCAAAAGGTGCAAAGGCAAAAGGTCTTCCTGGTGATGAAATTGTAAAATTCTGTAAAGATTTCATAGCAAAACAGAAATAAGAAAAATTTTTTGGCTCAAAAAAGGGGACATAAAGTTGTCCCCTTTTTATTTTAAGCACCCGCAACAACTCACGATAGAATATAGATTGTAGACTAAGGCTTTTATTTTCTAATATAAATCCAATACCTTAAAGCAGAAACAATCGATTATTGATTATGGTTTGAGGCCTTTATAAAAGAGCTTTAACTCTGAGGCACATCTTTAACCCCCCTGTAGATAATATAATGATTTCTTTATAATGCAGAAATTCACCTTCCATGGATCTCAAGACATTTGCATGGTTTTGCAAAACGTCTTGATTTAGCCCTCCAATTAGATAACTAAAATAAAAAATAGGGTTGACAAGTTTTGATAAGTAGGCTAATAAGATTTTTTAGGGTATAATCAGCCTTGATAAGACAATATGAAATCAAAATAAGGGGGTGTTTATGGAAGAAAAAAAGACTATTGACTGGACTACGCTGTGGAAAAAAGACGACTGGTTGTCTGTTTGGATCGGATTTATCATCCTTATAATCTTTCTTGCAGGTGCCACATTTAAACTGCCTTCCTGGAGATGGATGACAGACGGGGCATTTAACGAAAAAATAAACGGTTATGTCAAAAAGGCAGAGGCCCTGGCAAAAGACGCTGAGGCAAAGGGCGAGACCGGTATTTTAGCCCAGACCCAGTCTCTGAAGAATGCCCTTGATGGCAAGGACAGAAAGGCAATCGGTAATACAGCGGGTGATCTGGAGAAGGCAGCAAAAGGTGCAAAAGACAAAGATGTGGCAAAAAAGGCAGATAAGTTAGGAAAAGACCTGAAAAGAGATGCTACATCCACAATAGGCAAGGTCCTATCAGGTGCTAATCTCCTGCAGGCCCTTTATCTTTTAATAGGCCTATGGATACTGGGTGCAATAGGTATGGCATTTATGGGGATGTCAGTGGGCAAATTTACCCTTGGTTTTCCCATAGTATATATACTATCGGCTGTGTCTTTTTTTATTGCCGGTAATACAACGGTTAGTTATTACGGGCTCGAGGTGGTTTTCTGGGCACTGCTTATCGGTCTACTCATTAGCAATACCGTTGGTGTCCCGGACTGGCTAAAGACAGCAGTAAAGACAGAATTTTTTATAAAAATCGGTCTTGTCCTGTTAGGTGCAGAGGTCTTATTCACAACCATTGCCAAGGTGGGTGCATATGGTATGATCCAGTCTATTATTGTCATCTTTGCAGTGTTCTATGTGTGCTACTGGGTGGCAAAAAAGATTGGTCTTGATGATGAATTTGCTTCAATACTCGGGACTGCAGTCTCCGTCTGCGGTGTCTCTGCTGCCATTGCCGCAGGCGGTGCAGTAAAAGGTGACCAGAAGAAGGTAAGCCATACCATATCCCTCGTCCTTCTCTGTGCTATACCCATGCTCATTTTCCAGCCCCTTATTGCAAAGGCAGTGGGGATGGCGCCGGCAGTGGCAGGGGCCTGGATAGGCGGCACAATAGATACAACAGGTGCAGTTGTGGCAGCAGGTGCCATAGCAGGTGAGGCAGCAATGGCCGTGGCAGTGGTTGTTAAGATGGCACAGAATGTGCTCATCGGTGTTGTTGCCTTTATACTTGCCATCTGGTTTACATTCAAGGGCCAGGCAGCAGGGGAAAAACCCAGTGCCATGGAGATATGGTTCAGATTCCCAAAATTTGTAGTGGGTTTTATCATCGCCTCTATAGTCTTCTCTTTCTTCATGCCAGAGGCATCGGCAAAGGCAGTAACAAGTGTAACAGCCGGATTGAGGGGCTGGTGGTTTACCCTTGCATTTCTGTGCATAGGTCTTGACACACAGTTTAAAGAGCTTGTATCCATGGGTGGTGGAAAACCGGCAGCAGCATTTTTAATTGCCCAGGCATTCAATATTCTATGGACACTTCTTTTTGCATGGCTTATATTCGGTGGGGTTATATTCCCTGTACCCAAGTTTTAGCATATGATAAAAATGGGCAGGCTTATTTGCAAGGTCTGCCCATTAGGTTCCATATAAGAAATAATTCATCTCTAATTTAAAGGATACTCCTTTTAACCTTTAACATTTAACACCCTTTCTTGTCTTGCTTCTTTTAATTCATACCCCCAGTATCTTATGACATGTCTTACATGGCTCAGGGGGCTCAGGTAGTGTCATATCTCTTATTCTTTTTGGTTCTAAAATCAGGTTATATAGCTCCTCCATCTTCTTTTTTCTCTCGTAGAATCTGCCTCTAAAATCTAAATACCCTTTTTTATTCCATATGGTCTCCATGTCTTCATTAAATATATTACCAAAACTTACTTTATTAACTGTATGCTCTTTGCCACAGAATATCCTTTTAAAATCATCTGGTATAGGCGGATAAAGGTATACGCACGGCGAGACCTCTCCCTCTGAAGATATATAAAGATTTTCAAGGGGGTTTTCAGAACAGAGCGCCACATCCCCTGCTGTCATACCGGGCAGGTTTATCTTTATCTTGAGTCTTTTTGCAGCCTTTATCGTCTCATCTATTATCCCTCTGTAGGGTTGTTCCTCGTGGACCTGGCATATAAATACCTTTTCCCTGTCCTGACGGTCATTGGTTATATGGGTGATATTTATAAATACTACCTCTTTTACGCCTGTATCTGCTGCAAGCCTTATAACAGCAGGCATCTCCAGTATGTTCTCTGTAAGCATAAGATAAACAATGTGAATTTTGGGCTTTTTTAGATTATTTTCTGCAATGCAGGTGTTAAAGGCCTTTATTGACCCCACAAGATTATAAAAGTCAGAGTTGACCCTGATTGAATTGTGGGTCTTATCTGTTGCACCGGAGATAGAGAAACCTATAAAATCTATCCCTGCCTCTATAAGTTTGATAATAAGGTCCTCATCAAGGCCATATCCACTTGTAACAAATCCTACCTCACACCCCTGTTTTTTTACTAAACCTATAATATCCAGGAGATGGGGGTGCATAAGTGATTCACCCCAACCCTCGAGGACTGCAGTATGGACATATCTGAGATATGGCACAATCTTTAAAAAATCTTCCATAGCCATATCCCTGCGATGCCAATCTCTATATGTATCCTTTATACACATGGTGCATCGCAGGGGGCACCTTGTTGTAAGCTCTATCTGCCATGCATTGAATCTAAAGGTGCCCATCTTTTAATTTGTAATTGATTTTTTATTTTTCAAACTCAACAACCCCGGTATCTATATCATAGTAGGCGCTTATTACCTTAAGCCTTCCTTCCTTTATTGATTTTGTTATTATCGGTTCTGCAGATTTTATTGCCTCGGTTACCATGTCCATATTATTCCTTATGGCATTCTCAACTATGTCGCCCTGCTGAGTCTTTGCCTTTTCCACAGCAGGCATAATTATATGAACAATACTGCCTATATGGCCGTGGGCCTCACCACCCTTTACAGTAGCTGTTACAGCACCGCACTTTGAGTGTCCCAAAACCACGACAAGCTCTGTCCCGAGGTGTTCAACAGCATACTCTATACTACCCAGTGCCACATCATCTACAATATTCCCAGCAACCCTTATAACAAATATGTCGCCTATACCCTGGTCGAATATAATCTCCGGGGGGACGCGGGAGTCAGAACAGCCAACTATAACTGCAAAAGGCCTCTGGCCAGAGGAAAGCTCAGTCCTTCTTGCTGTGTCCTGATTGGGGTGGATGGGTTTTCCTGAAACATATCTCTTGTTGCCTTCCATCAATAGTTCTAAGGGTTCTTTTTTTCTCAAATCTGCCATTTTCTTCTCCTTATTTACAATTTTTATATACTTTTTGATATATTAGAGGATTTAAAGCCAATCCTCAAGCTTTTTTAAAGTTTTTTATACAACATGGTGCTTTTAAAAAGATTTTTTAATACCTTTAGGCAATAATAAAATTATATAAATTGTGAAAATATTAACAAAATTTTGTTGACAACTCGCTTTTCTATGTTTAGAATAGAGCGTTTACTCATGAAAACTAAAAAGCATCACAATTAATTATATTAATTCAGGAGGTTCCGTATGGGAAAGATTAGAGAAGAAAATGGCAAATTTTATCCACCAGAGGATTTCGTAGAGCAGGCCTATGTTAGCAGCCGTGAGGAATACGAAAAGATGTGGAAACAGTCGGTGGAGGATCCAGAAACATTCTGGGGAGAGATTGCATCAGAGCTATACTGGTATAAGAAATGGCTGAAGGTGAATAGAGAAGATTTTGCAAAAGGTGAGATTGAATGGTTCATCGGCGGCAAGACAAACATCTCTTACAACTGCCTTGATATGCAGATTAAAAAAGGAAGGGGAGATAAGGTTGCCATCCTCTTCCAGGGCGAGCCAGAAGACGATGTAGTAAAACTGACCTACAAAGAGATGCTAAAACTCGTCTCCAAATTTGCCAATGTATTGAAGAAAAAAGGCGTCCGCAAGGGTGACAGGGTTGCCATATATCTTCCTATGATATGGCAGCTCCCAGTTGCAATGCTTGCATGTGCAAGAATAGGCGCAATCCACACAATAGTTTTTGGTGGTTTTTCTGCAGAGGCACTCCGTGACAGGATACTCGATGCAGGGGCAAAGATACTTATCACAGCAAACGGCTACTGGCGTTCTGGCAAGACTGTAAGCTCTAAGGCAACAGCAGACACAGCAATTGACCTCTGTGCAAAAGAAGGTCATACGGTAGATAAGGTTATTGTTGTAAAAAGACTCGATAATTTTGACGTTCCCATGAAGGCAGGAAGGGATACCTGGTTTGAGGATGAGATAGCAGCATCAGATATAAGCGATGTCTGTGCACCGGTCTGGATGGATGCAGAGGATCCCCTTTTCATCCTCTATACCTCAGGCTCCACTGGCAAGCCAAAAGGCGTTCTCCATACTACAGGCGGTTATATGGTCTATACATACGCCAGCTTCAAATACATCTTTGATTACAAAGACAAAGACATCTTCTTCTGCACCGCAGATATCGGCTGGGTAACCGGTCACTCCTACATTGTCTATGGACCACTGGCAAACGGTGCTACTTCAATAGTTTTTGAATCAGTACCCACATATCCAAATCCAGACAGATTCTGGCAGATTGTTGAAAAGTTCAAAGTAAGCATATTCTATACAGCACCAACCGCCATCCGTGCACTCATGAAGGAAGGGGATCAGTGGCCTGCAAAGAGAGACCTTTCATCCCTTAGGCTCCTCGGCTCAGTGGGTGAGCCCATCAACCCAGAGGCATGGCTGTGGTATCACAAACATATAGGCGGCGAGAGATGCCCCATCGTTGACACATGGTGGCAGACAGAGACAGGCGGCATCCTCATTACACCACTCCCAGGGGCATGGCCAACAATCCCTGGTTTTGCAACACTCCCATTCTTCGGCGTAAAGGCCAGGGCACTCCAGCCAAGGTCATCAGCAGATCAGCCAGCAGTGGATGCGCCTGTTAATGAGCAGGGCGAACTCTGCATGGAACGTTCATGGCCAGGAATGATGAGGGGCGTTTTCGGTGAACCAGAGAGATTCTTCAATACATACTTTGTCCAGCAGCCTGGCTTCTATTTCTCCGGTGACGGTGCAATAAGGAATGAAGACGGCTATTTCAGGCTCATGGGCCGTATTGACGACGTTGTCAACGTATCAGGTCACAGGATGGGGACAGCAGAGGTCGAGGCAGCCCTTAACTCCTATCCAGCAGTAGCAGAATCAGCAGTCGTTGGCTTCCCGCACGAAGTCAAGGGTGAAGACCTCTATGCATATGTTATTCTTAAGACAGGTTTCGAGCCCAGCGACCAGCTAAAAAAAGAGCTTGTTGCCCATGTAAGAAAAGAGATCGGTCCTATCGCATCACCCGGCAAGATCCAGTTTGTCCCAGGTCTTCCAAAGACACGTTCAGGCAAGATAATGAGGAGGATCTTGAGAAAGGTTGCTTCAGGCGAGATAGACCAGCTCGGCGATACAACAACACTTGCCGATCCATCAGTTGTGGACATCATCGTGGCAGGCAGGCAGTAAGATTTAACAGGTTAAAACCAAACCCCCATGAACACCATGGGGGTTTTTTATTATATTGAGAGATATTTCATGACAGCGTATCTTGCGTCTATGGTTTTTGTTGTCCTTGCAGAGATGGGGGATAAGACACAGCTTCTTGCCATGGCCTTTGCCTCTCGGTATAGATGGCAGACTGTTATGTGGGGTGTATTTTTTGCAACGCTTTTAAACCACCTCCTGGCAGTGCTCCTCGGTAGTTATCTTACAAAGGTTTTTCCTATAGATTATATACAGATAGCTGCCTCGGCATCATTTATATTATTCGGCCTCTGGACCCTCCATGGAGACAGGCTCGATAACGAGGATAGGCGATTCAATTTCAGCCCCTTCTGGACAGTGGCCATTGCCTTTTTTCTTGCAGAGATGGGCGACAAGACACAGCTTGCCACCATTGCACTGGCAACAAAATACGAGAATATAATGGGTATCTGGTTTGGAACAACAACAGGTATGCTTATAGCCGATGCAATAGGTATTATATTCGGTATAGTCCTGTGTAAGAACATCCCTGAGAAGGCAATCAAGTGGTTTGCTGCCATTGTATTTATTGCCTTTGGCATAATAGGGATTTATGATTCATTGTATTGAGTGAATGAACTACTCCATAAATAAAACAGATACATACCATAAAAAAGAGCTGGACAGCCTTGGTTGGGAACTGACAATATGCAATGCTTTATATAAAGAAAATACAGTGTTAAGGCGGTTTTTGGGTCAAGATGAATCTTTTGGCAGGCTCCTGTTCAGGCACTTAAGGGGATTTATACCTGTGGATAAATTAATCCAGGTCTTAGAGATAGGCGGTGGATATGGTTATCTCATGAGGGATTTCCTTGAGATGAACGTCTCCATTAAGCCAACCATGCTCGATATATCCCCGTTTCTTTTGGAAAGGCAAAAAGAGATACTAAAGGGCTATAGTGTATCTTTTGCCCAGATGGATTTTCTTGATGCAGACGACTATTTTTTGAGAGGTTTTGAGCTTGCGGTCATGAATGAAAACCTCGGGGATTTCCCCACTGTTGTAGGTTTAGGACATGATACACTCGGATTATCATCATTGGATACAGTCGACCCTGTTTTGAAAAAAATCATCCAGTTCTTTGAAAGATATGGACTACCAAGGCCTCAATGTAACCCATTTAATTTCAATATGGGTGCTATTGAGGCTGTAGAGAAGCTATGCACATCAGGGATACCATATATCTATCTTGGCGAGCATAGCTGTGAGGCATCTGCCCCAGAAAATCTCAAGCACCTGATAAAAATTAGCCCCTCAGGAAATCCTGAGAGGATTCCCCTTAGGGGCCATGATGAATATACCATAAAATTTTCTTATCTGGAGATGATTGCAAAGTTCTATGGATACAATACCATACGAGGCAGTTTTGCAGATTTTATCCCCTTTGATATAAATGACAGGGTATATTACGCATTATCATCTCAAGGTAGATACAGTGATGAGGACGAGATAATCTGTCAGTTCGTGGAAGACCTATACAAATATGAATATCTTCTGCTTATCAGGCCCTGAAAAAAACAATATTTTATGCCTGTATACACCTGTATTCTCAAAAAAAGTCAGCATTACCCTTACTGCTTACAGATAATGCTGACCATTTCTTTTTAAAAACCCCATCATAGCTTTGTTCATTCAATCCTTGGTTATGATGATTCTATATCCAGTCCCTTCCTCTTCAATATTTTTTACTGTCCATTTCTGTGCTATTGCTGCACGGGAGACATTTTCCTTTGAGGTATCAGTGTCTACAAGAATGATTATCTCTCCTTTTTGAACCTTTTTTATCTCATTCATGGTTAGAATCACCGGTTGTGGGCATGAAAGCCCTCTGGCATCTACAATGGAACTCATAATTTAACCTCCTCCTTTTATGCTACCTGTTTTCTCATGGTGAATCCTATGAAAAGGCATACGAGAAGCCCGATAATTACTGCAGGGATTCCATAGGGTCCTACACCGTCCGGTGAGCTGGCTAGCCCAAAATTATGGGAGATACCTGCACCGACTATCATGCCGAATACAAATACAGCAGCATCTCCATCTCCCTCACCGGCAAGAAACAACTGCCTGCCAGGGCATCCACCGGCCAGGGCAAACGCAAGACCTGACAGGACCATACCACCGAAATTCCAGAGACCCATGGTATGGGATACAGGCTGTTTTACAAAACCTGGGTGAAACTGTCCGAGGACAAGGTTTGCAAGAAAAGCAAATACTACAAGACTGACAAATCCAGAAAGTAGGTGGGTCTGCCGAAAGAGTATAAAGTCACGTATTGCACCCATGGTGCAGAATCTGCTCCTCTGGGCAATAAACCCTATTAAAAGACCTATTACAAGGGATATGGCCAAGGGTGCATGCATTGAGCCAGGGCCTTTTACACTGTAAAAAAACACACCATTCTTCTCCTGTCCCTGGATCTGGGGGAATATAAGCATAAGCACGAGAAAACCCAGCATAGTCAGGGGCATGAGCCATCCCACGGTAGTATGGGTGTTCTGAGAACGGCCGAGATTATATCCATTCTTCAGAAACAGGGTACCTACCCATATACCCACAATAAGCCCCAGAAGACCGAATATTGCATTACCATCACCACCGGCAAGACGAAGTGCAGCCCGCCATGGACAACCTAAAAATACAAGCCCCCCGATCATGGCAAAGACGCCGAGGATAAACCTGACAATGGGTGCAGAACCTGCCCTTGCCCTGAATTCCTTAAATATATAGGCAGCAATCAGAGACCCTAAGACAAATCCTATAATCTCAGGCCTCATATACTGGACAACTGCTGCCCTGTGAAGCCCCAGTGCCCCGGCTACATCCCTCTCAAAGCAGGCTACACACACACCCATATTTGGAGGATTTCCCAGTTTCTGTAAAAGTGTTGCCAGGATACCTATAACAGCACCTACAATTATTATTCCCCAACGTGTGGCAAAGAATTGGATGAATTTAGGCATAGAGCACCTCTCATTTGAATTTGTTTGATTTATAAAAAAGCATAGAAATTAATTATATGTCAAATTGATATTTTTTATATTAGTCTGATTAATTATTCAAAAACCCTATCATGAGTCTTTAATGGAAGCATGGGGCTTTACAATCAAGGTCAAAAAATATTACTTGAAATTACACCCCTCATATATGAAACTATCCTCACAATAATCCTATGGAGGGATGTGCAATGTCAAAGGGATTCAGATATATTTATGGTCCGGTTCCATCATGGAGGGTCGGCAGTTCTCTGGGTGTGGATTTGTTATCCCAGAGGGAAAAGATATGCAGTTTCGACTGTATATATTGTCAATTAGGGACAACAGACATATACACTACAGAGAGAAGGGTTTATGTCCCGGAAGACCTCATATTAAAAGAGATAGAGATGCTACCCAAGGATCTTCATATAGACTACATAACCTTATCAGGCAGGGGCGAGCCCACCCTGGCAAAGAATCTTGGTAGCACCATAAGGGCATTAAAGGCAATAAGGAGAGAAGGCATCGCTGTCATTACAAATTCTACCCTTATAAACATATGGGATGTTCAGGAGGAGTTATCCCATGCTGATTTTGTTATAGCCAAACTCGATGCCTGTTCAGAAGAATCATTAATGGCGGTAAATAAACCCACCTCTGGGATAAGATTTGACGCTATTGTCCAGGGATTAAAGGATTTCAGAACACATTTTATGGGGAAGTTGGCGCTACAGGTTATGTTTATAAAAGAAAATCAACACTGTGCACAGGAGATTGGAGATATGGCACGGGAAATCAATCCTCAAGAAATACAGATCAATACCCCTTTGAGACCCTGCGGTGTTGACCCGCTCATGGCTGAGGAGTTATCTAAATTAAAAGACTTTTTTGCAGGCCTCAACACCATCACTGTCTACGAGAGCCACAAAAAGGATGTCAAACCCATCAGCGAGGCAGATACCCTAAAAAGGAGGGGGAAGATATAGCTTTGGATTATTTGCCATGATGGAAACCCTTATTGCCTTCTATTTCCTTATAGGCAATACAGGCTTATCTGATTACAGTTATTTTTCTCTTTTCAGGCCTTTTTTTCAGCAGGATATACGTTGCGCCTGGTCCACCATCACACATCTTACAGCTTGCAAATGCCAGTACCCACTTCCTGTTCATTGCCTTTACAATCCACTGGGTCAGACTGTGCTTCAGGATAGGGGTATGTGGGGATTTCAGTCCCCTGCCGTGGATTACCCTTACGCAGTTTAGTTGTGACCTTACTGCATCCCTTATGAATTCTTCAAATAGTATCTGTGCCTCTATTTTATTATACCCATGGAGGTCCAGTGTCTTCTGTATGGAAAACTCGCCATTTCTAAGTTTTTCCATGACCAGCGGGCTTATGCCCTCTACAGCACCCTCCATGTATTCCGGTAAATCAGCAGTGTTGAATGTATAATCATCTTCAAGTACTCTTTTAAGCTGCTCTTTTGGCTCTCCGCTTTGCAGTCTCAGTGTCTTTCTCATGGGGTGTTTACAGGTTACCTTTATATTGGATCTGTCCATCTCTCTCACACCCTTCATGGCCTCGGAGAAAGACAGGTTTTCATTTACCACTTTGCAATCCATGGTAACGATACAGTTTTTTTTCATAAACTCTTTTAGGCCTATAAATGGTTTATAAAAATCACTGTCCAACTGCATAGAAAAATCTTAAAACCTTTTTGGAATTTTGTAAAGGTGAAATCAACCATATATTGTTGATAAATGAGACCTTCTTCATGCCTCTTACCTTACCTGACTTGAGTTGGTGGCAATCTTTATGGCAAGGCATTCATAGGTTACAAGCCCACCCTGATAATTTACAGCACCCCTCCTCAAGATACGCCAGCCTGCTGCCTGACATACCCCCTCTGACTCTATCTTCTCTGCAAGTCCAGTAACAGATTCAAGCTGTTCCATAAGACCAGGATTTTGGGTAAGGACGATGTGTTTTATCCTTGGCCCTGCCACAATGGTCACAGGTTCAACAATGAGATTCGACAGGTCTTGTATTAGGGTGGTCTCTATGGATGGCTTGGTCTGAAGCCTTATCATCCTTGCCCTGACATCAGGCCCTGTCTTACTCTTGGTAACCTCTATTAGGTCAAGGAGATACCGACGGACATCATCGAGGTCCTGGACCTCGGGGATCTTTTCCAGTTCAGGATATGTCTGGAGGGCCTTTGCAAGCGTGGATATCTCCTTGAGATAGTGGTTTCTCTGGTTGTCCGGAACAAGATACATAACAATAAGGGAGACCGGTTTACCATCCGGTGCCCCGTAGTCTATGCCGGAGGGGCTCCAGCCCACCACACACATCAGGTCTTCATCATAGGGGACCCTTGCATGGGGACATGCCCAGCCTTTTCCTATGGCAGTATTGGCGGTCTGTTCTCTCTTCATTACAAGCCCCACCACATCTGTCTCCGGTGGTATCTCTGGGAATGCCTCGATAATATGTGCCAGAAACTGGAGTGCATGTGTCTTGTCGTTCTCGGGCAGCTCAAAGAGCCTGCCTTCCTGAAGGGCATCGAGGAGCGTATCCATTATCAATCACCTCCATAGCGTTTAAAGAACCAATTCTTAACAAAACTTGTTAATATGGCATAAAAGGTAAGAAAAAATACTATCCAGACCCAATAACTTACAGGCAACGGGACCATGCCGAGATACGAGGCAAAGGGTGAATAGGGCAGCCAGACCCCTATTGCCATTATCAGAATAGTTGTCATGCTCATCTGTATGGATGCCCTGCTCTCGATAAAAGGTATCCTTTTTGTCCTTATTATGTGGACGATAAGGGTCTGGGTCAGGAGTGATTCGGCAAACCAGCCTGTCTGGAATAGCCTCTCCAGATATATCCTCTGGGATACTGTTGTGGCAGGGTCGAGAAAGGCACTACAGTTGAAGATGAACCACATAAGGCCAAAGGTGGCATAATCGAATATGGAGCTTATAGGGCCTATAAAGACCATAAAGCGTTTTATATTGCTGATGTTCCATTTAAGGGGACGGGCAACGAGCTCCTCATCCACATTATCCATAGGTATACCTGTCTGGGAGAAGTCATAGAGCAGGTTGTTCATGAGTATCTGGACAGGCTGCATGGGTAAAAAAGGAAGCAGATAACTTGCCCCTACAACACTGAACATATTCCCGAAGTTGGAACTCCCCCCCATCCGTATGTATTTAATTATATTGGCGAATATCCTGCGGCCTTCCATTATCCCCTGTTCCAAGACAAGGAGGCTCTTTTCAAGGAGCACTATATCAGCAGACTCTTTTGCCACATCCACAGCAGAATCAACGGATATGCCCACATCAGCAGCCTTCATGGCTGGGGCATCGTTGATCCCATCCCCCATAAAGCCTACAACATGACCGTTTTTTCTCAGTTCGGCAACAATCTCCTCTTTCTGCAAAGGGGTGAGTTTAACAAACACATTGTTCTCCTCCACTGCCCTGGAAAAATCAGAAGGGGCAAGCCCTGCAAGCTCTGCACCTGTAATGGTATGTTCCACGTCTATACCCACATCACGACAGACCTTTTCTGTTACCAAGCCATTGTCTCCTGTGAGGACCTTGACATCTACACCTGCCTTCTTCAAAAGACCTATCGCCTCTGTGGCATATATCTTGGGTGGGTCAAAAAATGCAATATACCCCAGGAGGATAAGATTACTTTCGTCTTCAACGGTAAATACGGCCTTTGTCCTCGGGAACTCACGATATGCAATACCGAGGACCCTGAATCCATCACGGTTAAGCCTTTCCACCTCTTCAAAAAGGTCAACCCTTATCATATCTATGAGAGGGTATACCTCTTCCCCTATCTGATAGCTACTGCAACATGAATAAATCTCTTCCACAGCCCCTTTGCAGATAAGGACATGGTCGCCCTCATAATCCACCACTACAGACATGCGTCGCCTGTGGAAGTCAAAGGGCAATTCATCTACGATCCTGCAGTTTTGCTCGGCATCAAGGTCTGCAGCGAACTCAATCACTGCACGATCTATAAGGTTTCTGAGACCTGTTTGAAAGTAGCTGTTCAAATAGGCATAATGAAGGACATCTTCACTGGTATGGCCCAGTATATCCACATGTCTTTCAAGGACAACCCTGTCCTGGGTAAGGGTCCCTGTCTTATCAGTGCAGAGGACATCTATGGCACCGAAATTCTGAATAGAGGGGAGTCTCTTTACAATGACCTTTTTCTTTGCCATATTCAGGGCGCCCTTAGCGAGGTTGACAGTAACAATCATGGGGAGCATCTCAGGTGTAAGACCCACTGCAATAGACAGACCGAACAAAAGCGCCTCAAGCCAGTTACCCTTGGTCATCCCTACTATGAAAAAGACCCCGCAGACCATGACAACCATAAAGCGTATCATAAGCCACGTAAAGGAGCGGATACCCTGGTCGAAGCTGGTCTCTTCCCTTTTTTCTGTCAATCTCTCTGAGATAGCCCCGAATAATGTCCTTGGCCCTGTATTTATTACTACAGCCCTTGCAACACCACTTGTCACCGATGTTCCGAGAAAACAGGCATTTGTTAGCTCCATGGCAGATTGGGTTTTTGGGTCTGCATTGGATGGTATCTTCTCCACAGGCATGGATTCCCCTGTCAGGACAGACTCGCTGACAAAGAAATCCTTAGCCCATATAATCCTCAAATCAGCAGGTATGACAGAGCCTGCCTGGAGGAGGACAATATCTCCAGGGACTATTTCAGAGATCTTTACCTCAGTCTCTGCCCCATCCCTTATAACAAAGGCCCTTGACTGGACACGCCTGCCCAGTGCCTCTACAGCCTGATTTGAACGTCTATCCAGCACATAAGACAGACCAACGCTCAACAGTATCATAGAGGTAACAATACCTGTTGATTTCATCTCACCTATAATGGCAGAGATAATTGCAATAACGAGAAGCTGTATTACCAGAGGGCTTTTTAACCTATTGTATATATCAGCCCAGAAACCAAGTTTCTTGAGGTGGGATAGCTCGTTGGGGCCATATTCATCGAGGCGTTTTTCTGCCTCTTCTGTTTTAAGCCCCTGTAGATTGGTGTTTAGCTCGGTCAGCGCATCCTGGATATTAATGGAACATAATTTTATCAACACCTCCTCATGTTCCTTCAGGTTGCGGTTTAGAGGGGACTGGGCTTTTATTGTATTTGAAAATCTATTGAACAATTCCTTAGTCATAGCTCAACCTTTCTATAAGCCACAAAGAAATCAATCCCACAAGGATAAACCAGTTTGAAACTATCCCAATCAATAAATAGATGGAAAATCCTGTGGTTCACCTCGTTAATTGGTCGCTGGTAAGAGGTGGGACGACCAGAGGTGAACCGATTAGATTATCATAGGTTAGATGTAATCAGTTCAATCACCGGCCGCCATGCCCATGCAAGCGACCCAGGGTCATCATGTTCTTCTGAAGGGTGCTCTTGGCTCATATCATTACAACTACGACTGCCATCAGAGTCGCCCATATATTTCCTCCTTTTTATTCTATTAAGATAAGGCCTTTACGTATACTTGCAAAGGCCCCCTTATTAACGAGATATTTAAGGATTGACTATCCCGTTAAAACAGGAAAAATACGCATCAATGTTTGATACTGTTTTCTATCTCTCAAGTTTAATTTATATAATTTACCTGCATTTCAGTCAAGAGAAAATCTGGCCATGTTTTAAATTAGTTGTTGCCTGTTTTTTCAATGGCAATAAGATGAAATCAACTGAAAAAATATTATCAGGTAGTGGATTTTATAAAATGGGCACCCCTGCTTTTCCTGTTCCTCAATGCAAATTCTGCAACAATAAGGGCTGTTTGAATCCCGTTTCTCAGAGATACTATCGTAGGGGTTAGATGTGCCTTTTTGTAGAAATCCTCTATACGGTTCTTTAGATAACTCAGGTCTGCCACACCCCTCTCAAGCCTCTTCAGGGTCCTTATAATACCTACATAATTCCACATGATAGATTTTATACTCAGCCAGTCCTGGAGGATTAATGCAGGGTCTGCCTCTTCCTCCATCTCTGGATATATCCACGGGAGTATCTCTGATTCCTTGTATGGTTTATCATCTTCAAAGTTATCTGCTATATGCCTTGCTGCCCTTATCCCCCAGACAAGGCCTTCAAGGAGAGATGTGGAGGCAAGACGGTTTGCGCCGTGGAGTCCTGTCCCTGAAACCTCTCCCACTGCATATAGGTTTTTTATAGATGACCTGCCCCATGTGTCTACCTGGACACCTCCGCAGATATAATGGGCAGCAGGGACAACGGGTATGGGTTCCTTAGTTATGTCAATACCCAGTGAGAGGCACCGGGAATAGATATTGGGAAACCTCTCTTTTATATCCACCTCGCTGTAGTTTGAGATATCCAGGTATACATAATTATCTCCCCTCTGGTGCATCTCCTCGTATATAGCCCTGGATACCTCATCCCTTGGCGCCAGGTCCTTGAGGGGCGAATACTTTTCCATAAAGGTTTCACCGCTCTTTGTCTTTAGGCGTGCACCCTCACCCCTAACTGCCTCAGAGATAAGAAATCCATCTGCATCCTTATGGAATAAAGAAGTGGGGTGGAATTGGACATATTCCATATTTATAATCCGTGCCCCAGCCCTTCTGGCCATGGCAAAACCATCCCCAGTTGCGCCCGGGGGATTTGTTGTGTGGAGATATATCCTCCCCAGACCCCCGGAGGCAAGAACAGTATACTGGGCAAATATCCTCTCTACCCTCTCTTCCACATTGTTTAATACATAGGCACCTATACACTGAGGCTCTCTATAGATTGTAATGGGATTTACAGAATGATGGGGTATGGTTAAAAGGTCTATGGCTGAATAATCTGTAAAAATCCTTATGTTTTTGTATTCCTTTACCCTTTTTGAGAGGCCTACCTCTATGGCCTTTCCTGTCTCATCTCGCCAGTAGAGGACCCTCCTTCTCGAATGACTCCCTTCCTGGGCGTAATCATAGGCCTTTTCGCTGGATTTGGAAAACTGAACAGAGACCTTTTTTATTAAAAAATCCTCTACAAGTTTTGTCCCTTCCTTTGTTACAAGTTCAACAGCCAGGGGATTAGATATCCCATCTCCTGCATCTATTATATCCTGTGCCAGAAGCCTTGGGGAATCATCCTTTCCCAGGGTTACAATCCCGCCCTGGGCATACAGGGTATTGGACTCCTCAATATTTTTTGCCTTGGTTATCAGGATAACATTTAACCCAGATTCACACAGGTTTATGGCAGTTGAAAGCCCTGCAATCCCGGAACCGATAATCAGGACATCACAGTAGTGTTTTTTATCCTTCATTTATTTAAGCTATCTCGAGCATCCTCTTCAGGGCAATCCTTGCCCTATCTGCTATCTCATCGGACACTGTTACCCTTCCAATAAGTTCCCCTTTTACAATCCCTTCCAGGACCCCTAAAAGCCTATCAGGGGTCACCTGCGCCATCTCATTACACCTTGATTCGAAAATAGGTATTACTGTCTTGTCTGGGTTTTCTAATCCCAGTCTTTTTACGAAATTCCATTCAGTCCCCACGGCCCACTTTGAACCGGAGGGTGCATCCTCAATAGTCTTTTTTATAAAACTTGTGGAACCAAATAAATCAGACATAGCACATATCTCCGGGGGACATTCTGGATGAACTATTACCTTTAGACCATCATAGGCCCTTTTTAATCTTTCTATCTGTGTCGAAAGGAATCTTGTATGGACATAGCAGAATCCTTTCCATAAAATTACCCTGCTTTTTCTGTAATCTGATAGTCCCCTGCCCTCTTTGGGGTCCCATGTCTTTATATCCTCGTCTTTTATCCCCAACGAATGCGCTGTATTTCTCCCGAGATTTTCATCGGGAAAGAATAAGATATTTTTACCTTTATCAAAGACCCATTCAAATACCTTCTTTGCATTTGCTGATGTGCAGACTGTCCCTCCATTTTTTCCACAAAAGGCCTTTATCTCAGCCGTTGAATTTACATATACCACAGGGATGAACTCTCCACCAGAGGCATAAAGCCCTTTCCATATCTCTTCCACATCTTTGATATCTGCCATCTCTGCGAGGGGGCATCTTGCTTCTCTTGCCGGTGCAAGGACCTCCTGCCCTTTTGAGCAGAGTATCTTTGCCATCTCTGCCATAAAGGAGACAGAGCAGAATACAATAAAGGGTACATCCTTGTTTTCAGATGCTACATGGGCAAGCTGGAGAGAATCCCCGACAAAGTCTGCAAAACGGATTATATCTTCACCCTGATAGAAATGGCTAAAGATTAAGAGGTCTTTTCCTATCTCTTTCCTTAAAGCCTTTATCCGTTCCAGCACTAATTCTTTTTTCGAGATGACTGAATCGTGTATTTTGTCCATCTATACCTCATATGAGAAGCAGAGAGAGGTTCATGGATTTAAACGAATGGGTGAGTGCACCTACTGATATATAGTCTACACCCTCTCTTGCAACCCTCTGTGCCCTCTCAATAGTCATATCTCCCGATGCCTCAACAGGGAGTCTCCCGGCTATAAAATCAACCGCCTCTCTTGTAGATTCTACATCCCAGTTATCGAGGAGGACCCTATCGACCCCTTCATCTAATGCCTCTTTGAGCTCCTCCATATTCTTAACCTCTATCTCTACTAAAAGCCCCCTCCCCTTGACCCTCTTTATTGCCTCCTTTATCGAACCTGCAACTGCAATATGGTTTTCCTTTATCAAGACCATCGCGGATAGTGTCATCCTATGATTTTCTCCACCACCAACCTTAACAGCATACTTCTCCATCTCCCTTAATCCAGGGGTTGTCTTTCTTGTGTCGAGGATCTTTGCCTTTGTGCCTTTTATTGCATCTACATATTCCCTTGTCAAGGTTGCTATCCCGGAGAGTCTCTGGAGGATGTTCAGGGCAACCCTCTCACCTGTGAGTATTGCCCTTGTTTTTCCTTTAATCTCTGCTATAATATCCCCTTTTTTTGAAGTCTCGCCGTCTCTCTTTTTTTCATTGTATTCCATGTCTCTGTCCAGGGACTTAAAAATCCCCTGCGCATATCTGTGCCCTGCTATAACACCATCTTGCTTTGCTATGATTATTGCCTGTGATGTGTGGTCCAAAGGGACAATCCATTCTGTAGTCCTGTCCCCTTCCCCTATATCCTCTTTTAAAAAATCAATCAATGACATTGTAGAAATTATTATATTTCCCCCTGTTTGCTGTGTCAATGGAAAATACAGGACATTCCACAGGAGGGGCCTCTTTTTAAAGTTCTCTATTAGGGTCCCTCTCCCTTATGTATTCCAGCATGGACCTGGCAAAATCAGAATACACATGGATCTCTGAATAGTCTGGAAAGATGTTGTTGAGATACTGAAGTATTAGTGTGTGACGGAAATACAAAAGAGGTATGGCACCGGCTATAAAAAAGCCGAGTTTCTCAAACTCGCTGCAAAACATGGCTGTTGCGGGTTGTCCGAGGTCAAGAAATAGGTTTATCACATCTATCTTTCTTTTGAGGAGTATCTTCATGGTCTCCTTCAGTTTATCTATTATATCTATCCCATAGGCATATACCTTTATATCTGCCCTACCAAAATTTGGAAGAATATCTACCTTAAAGGATGACTGCTGCTGAAGCTGGACATTTTTTTCATCATAAGAAGGGAATATCATATCCATGGACAGGTTATTATAGATGCCCTCTATAAATGCACGATGGTGTCTTGGAGGGTAGATAACGGTCTTTTCATGTCTCACAAGTGGTAGATATGAATATACAGTGCTTATCCTATCTTTTGGTCTCCCCATGCCCTTATATATCCTGTCAGATGGCAATGCGCACAGGGTAATGGCACAATCCCTGTAGCCACAGGTATTTCCCGTCTTTTGGGAGAAGGTGTGGAAGGTCACACCTTTTCCATATAGGCCAAGCATACCCTGCTTTTTTGCTATCTCATTAAGGAGATTAAGCATCTGGGTAAATATCCCCTGTCCCCTGAAATCTGGTTTTGTTGCAGCCATACCGGCCTCTCCAATAACCGCATCTGCACTCTCTTTTTTTACACCTGTATGGCTTACAATCTCTCCTTTACTATTAGTGCCTACCACGGATAAAATCTTACCGTCCTCCAGAAGCTTTCTGAACCTATCTGGATAGTATATGTCATCTATTGTGTATGTGTAGCCATAAGCCCTATAGAAAAGCCTTGAGACCTCAACGGCCTCTGAGGGGTCCATAAGGCGTATCTGGATTTGCATTTTCTCTGGGGGTTGTGCTACATCTGTTATGTGTGGTGCATACAGATAAAGCTCCTCTGGTGTATGATATTCTGTGATGTTTTTCACAGGGAGATACTTTGTCAGGTGGAGTTCCTTGCCCTCTCTCCCAAGATTTTGAAATGACACCTCATCCATCAGTCGCCTCATAAGAAACATACCCAGGCCAGATTCTGTCTGCTCCTCTATATCTGAATAGATCTTAAACTCTGGGATGAGGTTTGGGTCATAAGGCAGCCCCCTGTCCTTCACAATAATCTTGAGGCCTGTTGTTAACGGCTCAATAATAACCTGAAAAAAGTCCTTTTCACCGGGGTCAAAACCATGTTCTATGACATTGATAACCGCCTCCTCCAGACAGAGGAGTATCATCTCTATATCCTTTGTATTGAAGCCTATTTGTCTTGCCACCTCTTTTGTGAATGCCTGGACAGCCTGCAGGTATCTTATATCATTGGATATTGTTATTACAGATTGCTCCATTATAATCCCCCTTTCTTCTCATAACGGATAATATAAAGGCAACCAAGCCAATAACTCCGCCAAAGAGAAACGCATTTCTGAAACCATTCAACACAGCCGCATTAAGTCCCATGTATCCCATGCGCAAGGGGTTAGCAGTGAGACCTGCCTGATGAATACTATAAGAAAATATCATCTCATATAGGCATACACCCATGAGTATGCCAAAGTGACATGATGTCCTGAAAACACCTGTAGCCACGCCTTTATGTTCAGCGCTTACAGCCTGCATGACCATATTGTTATTGGGTGAAAAGAAAAATGCAAGGGAAAGCGCAAGCCATATCAAATAGATGAAGGTGCTGTATATGCCTTCTCTTGAAAGCATGGATGAAAAAAATAGAGATGCTGCTGCACCGGAGAGAATGGATATATGTATTATTTTTTCAGGATCTATCCTGTCTGACATCCTCCCTGCAAAAGGAGATGTTGTTATATATACAAGGGAATACACCATCATTGTAAAGCCTGTCTGGCTTGTTGTCAGGCCCTTCATCCCTTCGAGATAAAAGGGCAACAAAAAGTTGCTCCCGGCAAAGAAAAAATATGCGGAGAATGCCTGTATAGCCCCGATAATAAAAATCCTGTTTCTAAAGACCGTAAAATCTATGATAGGCTCTTTGTGTCTTTTTTCCCATAAGATAAAGAGTATTATACCTGCTATGGCTACAGAAAAACAGGTAAGTATTACAGGAGAGAACCAGCCTATCTTGCTTGCCCTGTTCAATGCAAAGACAAAAGAGACTGTCATGATTATGCTCAATGCAGCACCGATGAGGTCGAATTTCTTACGGGTATCCTCTGATATCAATCTGGCATCAGAAGGTATAAAATGCCTTGAAATAAGGATGGAGGCAATCCCTATTGGGACATTAACAATAAAAACCCAGTGCCACGACAGATATTCTGTTATAAAACCCCCTATAGGGGTACTTAACATGAGACCTAAACCAGCAGCCATAGAGAGTATACCGAAACCCCAACCCTTTTTTTCTGGAGGTAGGAATTTTGCCACAACTGCAAACCCTCCGATATAGAGCATGGATCCCCCTAATCCCTGGACTACCCGAGAGAAAATAAGTGCGGAGAGAATAGGGGAGAGCCCGCATAAAAGAGAACCCAGAGTAAACAAGATATAGCCCAAGATAAATATCTTTTTTATCCCGAACCTGTCTGCTATCTTGCCTATCAAAAGCATGGTGCTTACAATGGTGATTACATAGGCAAGGGGGATCCAGCTTGCCATACCTGTATCGATATTGAAGTATGCTGTTATTGTGGGAAGGGCTATATTGACTATATAGTTGTCTACATTAACTATGAATGCTGCAAAGGCAACACAGATAATAAGCCCGAGGGATTTGTCCTTTATAATTAAATCAGGGCTTTTACCCTTGATATATCTGCCATTATCTTTCACCTTATAGCAGGATAGTTTAACAGATTTATCTACTAAATCAATTGAATTCTTAAAATATCTCAGCATGGCTTTCACAGGGTATTGCAAAGTTTTTGAAATAAATATATAAATAACCCAAAGGAGGGGCTTATATGGCAGATGATCCAGGTATAGGCTATAAGATTATAGCCACTGTAACAGGCGTAAAAGGTAATTGCAATGCAGGACACAAAGTAGGTGACACATTTGAGATAAGTTGTCACAACCCTGCTGGTCTATGTGGATTCTTTTACCATGACATATTTCCCACACTTTCCACGTTTCAGTTCGGTGGAAAGATGCCCTGGTGGGAGGGTGATGTCATAGAGGTCCAGTGTCCTGACACCTATAACCTCGTTACCATGAGGATTGAGAGGTTTAAGAGGTAAACCCACTGTAAATTAAAATTGTTCACATAATAAAAAGTATCATTTTATGCCTTTTTTGTTGTCTTTTTAATTATATTTGAGATACTCGGTTTTGGCTGTGTAAGCATATGTTTCATGGCACCTATGAACATTTCCGGTGTTATCCCCGGGGCCTGGTCGTGGGTCCCTTCAATAAACTCTATCTCTGGGAAATTGTTTTTCAACATGTTTAGATACCTTTCCTTAAAGGGACACAAAAGTGTAACACATGTGGCAAGATGAATTGCACTTACCCCTATCTCTGTGAGAGACTTTATACGATTGAGGAGTTTTTCAGGGGCATGGGCTGTGGGGCAGCCTGCGCAGTTTATGATACCAGCAATTACCGTCCTTTTACCTGTGTCTGCATATCGTTTAAAAACGCCTGAATTCTCGTTGAAATCCTGAAAGCACAGATATGATGAGCAACCCAGTTCCTGTGTGGTGTTTGAACATGTAAGTATCCCTATTTTATTCATTTTTACCCCCCTTAGATTTTTTATGGATGATAAAATTTATCTACATCCTAACTGCTTTTAAATAATAAATTTTTCAAAAATTATCAACTTTTTTAAATTCATTGAAGATGATCCCCATGCTTTTAAAAACAAAAAAGATGTTATCATCAAACAGCATGAAAAAAAATCGAAAGCTGATTGACAGTTGAGTTTAAAAAATAATAAGTTTATGTATCCGTCTAATCTTATGGTTTTAAACAATAACATATCTTCCAACATACCCGGTCTCCCATCAGTCCGTTCATGCTGTCCAAAGATAATGGTTGGTATAATGGACCATCAAAAAGAGGTAAGGATTAATCTACAAGGCCCTTTCACCATAGAAAATGCAAGGGACATAACAGGCGTATTTGTTGCCAGGGCAAAGAAAAAGGATATAGTCCTCTATGATGAACAGGAAAGGGTTTTATACAGGGCACAGACCGTCAGATTATTAAATAGAGATAATTCCTTCTTCACCCTGTTCAATGTCACCATAGGTATTGATTTCCACTGGGAAAAGCAAGAGGAGCAGACATTCAAAGGGGGTATAGTGCTTAAGATACGCACAGACAGCACCCTTGCAGTGATAAATGAGATTGACATAGAAGACTATCTTGAGAGTGTCATATCCTCTGAGATGAATAGCTCTGCGCCCTTTGAGTTTTTAAAGGCCCATGCAATAATATCGAGGAGCTGGCTCATTTCTGCCTTGAGGCAAAAAAAAGAGGGGGCTTTAAATCTTAATAAAAAGTCATCGATGGATAACACCACAAATAAAAGAAGTCCCAACACAATAATAAGGTGGTATGAACAGGAAGGCCATGACATATACGATGTCTGTGCCGATGACCACTGTCAGAGATACCAGGGCATAACAAAGATTATAACCAATAGACCCCTTGATGCAGTAAAGATGACATACGGGGTTGTTATTACCTATGATGGAGAGGTATGCGATGCAAGATATTCTAAGGCATGCGGAGGTATTACAGAAGAATACAGAACAGCATGGAAGGATACGGAGGTGCCATACCTTATAAGCATCTCTGATGGGCCAAGGCCCTTTAAACCCATAACCACTGAAAAGGGGGCAAGGGACTGGATAAACTCTAAACCAGAGGCATACTGCAATACAGACGATATAAATGTCCTTATGAGAATACTGCCTGATTTTGACCTGAAGACAGAGGGTTTTTTTCGGTGGAGGGTGGAGTATACCCGTTGTGAGCTTGAAGAAATAATAAGAGAGAAATCAGGATACGACATAGGGACATTAAAAGAGATAACACCCATAGAGAGAGGACCATCTGGCAGGATATCCCTCATCAAGATAAAAGGCTCTAAAATGACCATTACCCTGGGAAAGGAGCTTGAGATAAGGCGATGGCTCTCAAGGAGTCATCTATACAGCAGCGCCTTTGTAATAGATACAAAATATGACCCCTCTGGAGAGGTTCAGGGTTTTACTTTCTCCGGTGCCGGCTGGGGTCATGGAGTAGGACTCTGTCAGATAGGGGCTGCCATGATGGCTATAAAGGGATTCAAGGCAGAGGATATATTGAGGCACTACTTTCCTGGGACATTGATAGAGAGGATATATTGAGGACCCATTGAAAAAAAACAGGTTCAAGACAGCATTCATCCTCGGCGCAGGCCTTGGCTTAAGGTTAAGGCCCTTAACAGAGAGGTGTCCAAAACCCCTGCTGCCTGTCTCTGGAAGACCTATAATAACCTATGCCATGGACCATCTAATTGCATCAGGGATAAGGCGTTTCATTATCAATACACATCACCTTCCAGAGGCATATAATAGAGTATTTCCAGACAATAGCTGGCGAGGTATCCCCATAATATTCAGATACGAGCCTATCCTCCTCGAGACAGGGGGCGGCCTCAAGAACATAGAAGACCTCCTCTCAGAAGATGAGGCCATTCTTTGCTATAATGGAGACATAATAAGCAATATACCCCTTAAAAGGCTTATTGAGGAACACGAAAAGAGAAGGCCTGAGGCTACCCTGTTACTGAGGAGTCAGGGGCCTTTATTAAACGTAGATATAGACGCAAAGGGACATATCTGTGATTTAAGATTCACCCTGGGTAAAAAAGGGGTCAAGACCTGCCTATTTACAGGTATCTATGCGGTTGAGACATCAATCCTTGCCCATATGGAGCCCGGTAAGGTAGAGTCCGTTGTCCCTGTGTTTTTAAGAAGGATCTGTGACAAACCAGGGTCTATCCAGGCAGTTGTTATAGATGAGGGCTCATGGTATGATATAGGTTCTATCGAGGCATATAGGGCTATAGAGAAAGAGGGATTTAAAAAACAACAGAAATGGACTACCATTGATTAATAAGAATGACATTACTGCATTTGTAAGGGATGCCCTAAACATCCCAGAAAGGACAACCATGGAGTTGACGCACCTTGCTGTTAGGGGTTCTGAGAGGGAGTTCTTCAGGGCAAGGTGGGGAGAAGACAACACCTGTATCATTATCAAATATAACCCCCATCGCATTGAAAACACCTATTATGCTGAGATAGGTGGTTTTTTGAAGGATATACAGGTATCTGTCCCGGAGATAATACGGCACGACCCTGACCTATGTCTAATTGCTATGGAGGACTTAGGGGATACTGACCTGTGGTCCTTGAAGGGAGAATCATGGGATGTAAGAAGGACTATCTATATAAAGACCCTTGATATTATCCACAGGCTCCATGCATTCTCTATTGCCGAACCTTCAAAAATCCCTGTAAGACTCATGGATGGATTCGACCTTTCCCTATATAGATGGGAGCAGGACTATTTTTTCGAGAATTTCGTAAATGGTGTATGTGGGCTTATCCCTGATGCGCCATTAAAAGAAAGGCTTGATCTGGAGCTTTCTACCCTTATTGAGAGGCTTTTTGCAACACCTCAATGCCTTTTACACAGGGACCTCCAGTCCCAGAATATCATGATAAAGCATGGTGAACCCTATATCATAGACTTCCAGGGCATGAGGATTGGGAGTCTCTTTTACGATTTGGGTTCCCTGTTGAATGACCCATATATATGCCTTACAGATAATGAAAAAAATGAACTCCTGTCATATTATTACAGGCTTGCAGATATAGATATGGAGTGGGATTCATTTCAGATTTGCTTCTGGGAGGCATCAATAGAGCGGCTTATGCAGGCCCTTGGTGCATTTGGTTTTCTCGGCTACAAAAAAGGTTTTAAGACATTTATTGAATACATCAAACCTGGGAATGAAATCCTGATAGATGCCATATCGAATATCCCATATATGCCCCATCTATTGGAGCTCGTATTGAGATGTAGAGATGCCCTTACAGGTAAATCACTGTGCACAGTTGGCCATGATGGATCAACAACAAATCCCAAGGAGGTCTTATGTTAGGAAAAAAGATGTCCCGACGAACATTTCTCACTATATCAGCCATGACAGCCATGTTTATGGCAATGGACAAGAAAAAACTTTCAGCCCTTGCAGAAAAGATAAGCCCAAAAAAGGATTTTCCCACTGTAGTCATAGGCGCAGGCCTTGGAGGGCTATGTGCTGCGGCATATCTTGTAAAAGAGGGTTTTCCTGTTACTGTAGTGGAACAACATCTTATCCCGGGTGGTTATGCCACCTCATTCAGCCGTGGTGCAGGGGATAAATACACATTCGAGGTCTCTCTCCACGGAACTGCCCTTCATAATACACCTACTGCAAGGATACTTGATGACCTGGGTATCCTAAAAAAACTGAACCTTGTCCTTGCCCCTGAATGCTATAGATTCAAAACAGATAAAATTGATATCTCTGTCCCCCAGAAAGACCCTGAGGCATATATCCAGCTTCTCAGTATGAGGTTTCCCAAGGAGGCAAAAGGTATAAGGTCTTTTATGGATGTGATGATTGGTGTTTCAGAGGATGCGGACAGGCTTTCAAAAAATAAGGGGAAATTTGTTAAATTATTGTTCCCTGTTCAGTATAAACATATGTGGGGCGTGAGAAACAAGACCCTTAAGGGGCTTCTGGACGAACACATAAAAGACCCTGAACTGAAAAATGCCCTGGCAAGCCTATGGGGTTATTATGGGCTTCCACCATCCAAGCTTTCTGCCTTTTACTACACTGTAGCCACCGGGGAATATTTCAAACACGGCTCTTATTACATAAAGGAACGTTCCCAGAATTTAAGTGATGCCCTGGCAGAGTTCATTATTAAAGGCGGGGGAAAGATACTTTACGGCACAGAGGCAAAGAAGATACTGGTGAAAGATAATACTGTGTCTGGTGTAGAGGTCTCTGGTGGAAAGAATATGCCTGCCCGTATAGTGGTAAGTAATGCCAGTGCCCCTGATACACTCTTTAAGATGCTGCCATCTAATGCCTTACCGGAAGACTATACAAAAAAAATCAAGGGATACAGACCGAGTCTATCTACTTTTATTGTCTGGCTCGGGCTCAACAGGGAATTGAGCGGTGCTATAAAGTCATATACCACCCATATATCAAATGGCAATCCTGAAGATGAATATCAGGCATGTCTCAAAGGAGACATAGAAAATAGCCCTTTTGCAGTGACCATCTATGACAATCTGTTCAAGGGATATTCAAAACCAGGCTGCAGCACTATAAGTATAGTAGCCCTATGTGGCTATGATTTCTGGGGCAGGTTTGAATCGGATTACAAAGAGGGAAAAAAGGATGAGTATTACAAGGAAAAAGATAGATGGACACAGACACTAATTAAAAGAGCAGAACATATGCTCATCCCAGGGCTTTCCCTGATGATTGACGTGGTGGAATCTGCAACCCCTCTTACAAACTGGTCTTTTACAAGGAACTACCAGGGCGCTATATACGGCTATGACGAGACTGTAGACAATAGCTTTATGAACAGGATCGAAAACCATACCCCTGTAAAAGGGTTATACCTGGCCAGTGCATGGGGTAATCCAGGAGGTGGGTATTCAGGGGTCATAAACGGTGGTTATAATACCTTTGTCCGCATCATAGAGGA
>JAKPCK010000143.1 GCA_029553295.1 Deltaproteobacteria bacterium
CCCCCCAGTCCTTTTTTAGCATCTCCAGTATCTTGTTTGCCCGCCATGAGTAGAGATGAATATCCTGCCAGTTAGGTTCACCGTATACCTTCTGCATGAACATACCATCTACATCAAACCACCGGGGTAGGATACCTGCCAAAAAATAGCCCTTTCCCCTGAGGACATCCACAGTTTGACCGACCCAGGGGCAGTCGAGCCTCAGAAATACCTGGGAGATAAAAGCACCCCTTGATACAATGTCCTTTTCATAATTATCTAAAAAGGATGCTATGTCCGCTCCCATGGATAAAATCATGATTCGGCCTACCTGTGCCATGTCATAGTATCTAAAACTGCCTTGAGTTACAGAACCTGTTGGCGCCTTTTCTTCAGAAACCACAAAAACACGACTTCTTTTTTTATCCTCATATAAAAAGGCAAATTCTTCCTGATATACTTTCGGGACATATATCTTTTGGGGTTTGTCTTTGAGACATAGAAAATGTATACTCACAGAAACCCTTCCGGCGCTACTTTTCTCCTTTATGTAAGCCTCTGCTGGCATCAAATCTATCTCCATACCTGTCTCCACATTCCCATAATGCAGGACAATCCTCTGTATTTTTGTATGGTTACAGACCGCCTCACCGAACATCTCTTCTATACCTGTAATTTTTGTCAGTTTCTCACAGATATATCCATAGAGCATGCCAGAGATATTGTAACCCCTGTGTTCAGGAAGCACCACCCCTGCCCCTGCCTCATAGAGATTTTTATTGACCCCTGATGAGCGATATATAGCCATTACACCTATAATATCTCTGCTGTCTTTTATGGCGACCACAGAATAGAGGTTGCCCTCCTTGAACTCTCTCTCCAGTGCCTGGGGTTCATAGAAGGTCTTTATTGGATATCCCTCGCCATAGACAGCCCTAAAGCAACGGGCTATGCCATCGGCGTATTGGGGTCTGAAGATGTCAATCTCGATTCCTTTTTCCATTTAATCACCTTTTTCCATTGTATTTTTTTTAAGAAATGGCATCAAAATCAATGAGGCTATGGATATGATGCCACAGAACATATATAGTGATTCAAGGCTATGGTGCTTTATTATATAGGCAGATACAACAGGACCTATGAAAAAACCGAGGTCCCTTGTCTCAATTATGAGGTTGAGGTTTACACCCCTCATCTTTGCATGGGAGATATCAAAGGCAATACCATTTAAT
>JAKPCK010000030.1 GCA_029553295.1 Deltaproteobacteria bacterium
GACTAAAGCCAGAAGAAACCAGAGCATTTATTAACAACTCCTTCAGAGACGGCGTATTGAAAACAACAGGTATGGATATAGATAATATCCTGCCACCAATGTCCCGTTTCGGAGGTAAGCGTGCGAAGAAGAAGCAAACAGTAATTGAAAAGCTAACAGAGTTTTTTGAAAGATATTTTGACCTAATATAAGCCAGGTAATCCTGGCTTTTTATTTAGGCTCTTTATAAATATGTGTGTCTTATAGCTTTTATTCTAGCAGGTAGTTTATATAGAACTACTATCTATTTACTATAAAGGAGGAGGATACCATGAAGAAGTTAACTGATGAGCAATTGGAGGAATTAGCAAGAGAGAAACAAAGAGAGTACCAGAGAGAGTGGAGAAAGAACAATCCCGATAAGGTAAAAGAGTATAACAAAAGGTATTGAACACTGACAGGGCAATAAGCAGGCGTATTATAGAACCCTTTGAGCGGGATATGGACGCTCTGGAAGATACCCTAACATGGACATATTGCCATAGCAATAATACCCCGCTCACAGACGAAGAATTAAGCTCTATGAGCTACGATACCTTTATAAGCCTTTTGATAAAAATAGACTGGAAACAATACCCAGACCAGACCGCCAGACTTGAGCGGAAAGCGAAACGGATAGAACAGGCAGAACAGGGGAAGAAGCGCAAGACCTCTAAGAAGAAAAAAGCAGATACAGAGTAGCGGAGAGAGGCCCTTCTCTTCAATCGTAAATTTCAATCCACGCACCCGCATGGGGTGCGACCCACTCGGCCGACAGGTACGGCTGACTGTGGTGGAAATGTTGCCACCACTCGGAGAAAACAAAAAGGGGGGTAGCGGACAGCAAAAAGGGGGGTAGCGGACAGCAAAAAGAGGGAAGCTCAGCTATAAAAGGCTGGGCTTTTTCTTATTCCCTCTCAAATGTGAATAAAGTGTAATTTTATGAAGATATATGAAAATGGTGCTTGACTATATGCAAATAATGAGTATAATATAAAGTGTAGGAAGTATACACAGCTCTTTATACACATAATCATATACACATATCAGTATACACATAAACTAAGAGAGGGGGGCTACAGCATGAACGAATTACAGATAGTACAGAGCAGGGGCGAAATAGTAGCCCAGCAGACCGTAGGAGCGGAGCTTTTCACCCGCTTTTTAGCATATCTGGACGCAACGCCTAAAACCATTGAAACCTATACAAGAGCCTTAAGACAGCTCTTTAA
>JAKPCK010000078.1 GCA_029553295.1 Deltaproteobacteria bacterium
TTATTTATGGGGATACCGTATAGCATATTAAGTATCTCCATGAGCCTTACCTTTGCTATATAGTCCTCTTCCAGGACCACATATTGGGGTATAGATACTATAAAGGCCGTGGCATCTATACCTGATTCTGCAGCCCCTTTGGTAATGAGATTTACAATGGTTGAAGGGCCATGATAGACAATAGGCAAGGCATTAATCTTGCCTATATCCCTGATGGCACTATCGCCCATGCCATAACCACTTATAAGAAGCGGCCGCGTGTGAGGGACTGTATCATACATACTCCCAAGGAGTGTATATCTTGATGCCTTTAACTTTTTTAAAAGCTTCATAATAGAGTATATAAAAAATTCTGCATTGTTGTGTGGTTCTAAAAGTCGCAGTAGAATAATGTCATCCTGTCCTTCTCTTTTTATAAGCTTGACTGTGGTATTGGGGATTCTTATATCCTTTATGCCCTCTTCATCTATATGTATAGTAGGTCTATATCTGGTAAAGTCATAGAAATTACCGGGCCTTGAGAGTCTTCCAAGCTCAATAGCATTGAACTGTCTCTCCAATTCGTTTAATACCATGGTGCCCACATTGTTTACATCTATCCATGGTCTTAAGATGGCAAAGACTGAAGTATGATCTATGTCATCAGCAGCATTGTTTAATTGAAAACCGCCTATCTGCAAAAAGACCTCCTAAAACGGATTATATCAGATTTATTATAATCAAGGTAGGATTTTTTGCTCCCCTGTAAACCCTATGTTCCTGAGTCAAAATTTTTTTTAATGAAATGCTTGACAAGTTTTTAATCAGTTTCTAAAATGGGTTATAATGGGTATAAGTTCATATATAATTTATATTTAGGGGGTGATATATCAGGACAATTCAATAAGATTTTAGCGGACGGTAGAGGACAGTTTTAAAACTACAAAGAGCAGTTATTTATGTTCCCACGGCTTGATATTTAAATAGATAGATTTTTTAAAGCGTTACGAAATAGGGGGGAGGGTAGGTTATGTGGGAAAATATAAGTTTTAAAAAATGTGAGTCCTTTCTAAAACTTCATTTCTATCAAAAAAAAGAGATCACTATTATAAGACCAACCATAACAATCTCAAGGGCAGAGGGGGCAGGTGGCCACACAGTTGCCTCGAATCTTGCTGATTATCTCCAGAACAAGACATACTCCCATGATGAATGGACTATCTTTGATAGAAACCTTGTTGAGAAGGTGATTGAGGAATATAAACACCAGAAGCATATTGCTGAATTTATGGATGAGGCGCACAAATCTATGATAACCGATGCGTTTGAGGAGCTTATCGGCCTCCACCCCTCAAAATGGAAACTTATTGAGCAGACCAATATAACTATCTTGAGGATTGCCCAGAAAGGCAATGTTATTATTGTGGGCCGTGGTGCCAATATTATCACAAAAGACCTGGAAAATGCCTTTCATGTCCGTCTGGTAGGGTCATTTGAAAAGAGGGTAAAACAGGTTCAGAAGGTTTATAATCTTAATAAAGAAGATGCGGAGAACTTTGTTAAAAAAGAGGACGAGGACAGGAGACGTTATCTAAAAGATAACTTCGGCAAGGATATAGACGACCCCCTGCTATATCACTTAATTATCAATACTGACCAGATGAGTTTTGATGAGGCAACAAGGCTTATAGGTGATGCGGTGATAAAACGGTTTAAACTCGATAAGCCTGAAAAGAGGGTGTTTAAGGGAGAATCAATTTATATAGGCCCAGAAGCCCGTCATTAAAAGAGGTTATGCTATGCGCGATGTCATTGAGAAGATAGTATCTACAGAGGCTGAGGCCAAGGCAGTAGTAGAAAAGGCAAAATCTGTAAGGGACCAGATTCTTTCAGATGCAAGGAAAAAGGCACAGGATATCCTTGAGAAAGCACGTCAGGAGGCCCTTATTGAAGCAGAGAATATAATCAATGCAGCAGTAGAGGCAGCAGAGATGGAAAAACAGATGAAGCTGACCCATGCGGCAAAGGATATAGAGAATAGATTTACCTTAAAGCCGGAGACAAAAAAGGCAGCAATAGACCTTATAATCAGACACGTATGCAGACTACCATAAAAGGCGAGATTAACGACAACCTAATTATTACAAAAAGGCAGAGAATAGCCAGTGACCTGGATTACCTGACAGCTCGTCTCCATGCCCGTTATAGTAAAATGGCCGTAGGGGATAGGGCAGTTGAGCTCTGTCGTATCCAGAACATGGCTGATTTATTCCAGACCATATATCCCGATAAAGGCATAACGGACATAACAGATTTTCAGCGAAGATGCGTCTTTGATTTAATCTCCGAGATATATAACTTCAGGATGTATCTATCTGGTCCAGGCGCCAGTTTGATAGATTGGGTCATGACTCGTTTTCAGATAGAGAATCTCAAGATATTGCTCAGGGCATATTTAACCAATACCACCTTTGAAGAGGTGGACAGATATATTTTTTATCTCCCAGGGGATTTGTCTCTAAATATCACAGGACTTGTAAAGGCTGAGTCTATTGAGGAATTTATACGTCTTACACCCAAGGGTATTATCCAGGATAGTCTGGAGAGGGTCCTCAAGAAATACAATGAGTATAGAAGGCCTTTTTTCTTTGAGGCTGCAATGGACTGTGGCTATTATAACGAACTTATAAGCCGTTGTGAGGGAATACCAAAAAAAGAACGTGACATTATAAACCCCATAATACATCAAGAGATTGATATATATCACCTCATGCTTATAACAAGGGGTAGGTTTGTCTATAATATACCCCCAGAGGTTCTAAAGCCCTTGCATGTAGAAGGAACGAGAATGCCCAAGAGGTTTTTTACTGCCATGCTGGCTGACCCTGACATAGCCTCTGTGGCAAATCGGTTAGAGAATCGTGTAGTTGACCATCTGCCAATAGAATTTGGAAAAATAGAAGGGGCTAAGGATAACGAGGCCCCAATCCTTGAATCTCTGGCATGGAGACGCCTCTGCCATTTATCCAATCAGGCATTTCGGAAAAGTCATATGGGTCTCGGGGCAATCGTCGGTTATATAGGTCTCAGGCGTATTGAGGTTGCCAATCTTACAGCGATATCTGAAGGCATAAGGCAGAAGCTCTCGCCGGATACCATACGCAGGCATCTAATTATCCATACGGATTTAGAGGTTTTCTATGTTTAGTGCAGAGCCTATGATGCATATCCAGGCTGTTATCCTTGCAAGGGATGAAAGGGCTGTGCTAATGGGGCTTGGTGAGCTTGGGGCTGTTCATCTTACTAAGACAAAATCTGGTTATGGCCATGAGTCCAGTGAATTACCGGATAAATCCAGTGAGCTTGCCCGGTTAGAACGTATCCGTAACCGTATCCAAGAAATAAGGCAGTCCATTGACCTTGCTCCATCTTACATAGAACCATCTTCCAAGGATATGTCCATAGAAAAGGCAGAGGATATACTGGATGACATGGAAAAAAAATGCAGGGAGGTACTTGAAGAAAAACAGCAGATAATCCATCGCCAGAAAGAACTTACAGAGGTCTCCCAAACGCTTTATTCTTATAGTGGATTTGCAATACCCCTTATAGGACCCGATGAGTTTGCATTCCTCCATTTTGCCACCGGCATTCTCCCCCAGCAGAATTTTGAAAGGATTTTGAGGGATGTAGGCGATAGGGCAGCCTTGATTACATTATCCCAGCAGAGAAATCAACAGGTGCTCCTTGCTATGACCACCAGGGATTACAGTCAGGAGCTTGAAAGCATACTTCAAAAGGCTGGTTTTCAGAAAGAGTCCCTGCCTGTTGAAAAAGGTGCAACTATTGACAGTCTCTTAGAAAAAAACAAGATTGAATTGGGCACACTATCTTCTAAATTAGAAGAGATAAATAAGAGAATAGATGCGCTCAGAGAGGAATTTAAAGATATTCTCGCCGAGATTGAATGGTTTGTGGATCTGGAGTTCAAGCTCAATGAGGCAGGTCAGAAATTCACTCGGACAGATGTTACAGTGATGCTTTCAGGCTGGGCACCAAGCCGGGATATAGGGTTGATTGAAAAGAGGTTGAAAGACATAACAGGTGGCCGATATATCCTTAATCTTATCCCCCCTGATACCTCAATAGAGGAACAGGTCCCTGTCCTCCTCAGGCATCCGTGGTTTTTAAGGCCCTTTGAGATGCTCGTCGCAGCCTATGGTCTTCCCAATTACAGGGAGCTTGAACCAACACTTTTTGTGGCCTTAAGCTATATTGTCATGTTCGGGATGATGTTTGGAGATGCCGGTCATGGCCTGGTTCTTGCCGGTTGTGGTGTTGCTGCCCTTGTTTTAAGTCGTTCAAGACAGGTCAGGGATTTCGGTGTACTACTCATATTTGCCGGTCTGTCGAGCATGGTCTTTGGCGTTGTATATGGGAGTTATTTTGGTATAGAGGAATTAAAGAAATACGCCATATGGCATGACCCGCTCGATTGTGACCCTATTAAACTCATGTATGGGGCAATAACCATAGGTATAGTCATGATAAGCCTTGGTCTTATCCTTAATGCTATCAACCATTTTAAGAGGGGTAATTTTGTTGCCGGGATACTGGACAAGTTCGGTTTAATAGGCATTGTATTCTACTGGGGTGCCCTTATCATACTCATAAAAGGGGCTGCTATAAAGGCATCTGGGCTCATGGGTATCTTTTTGGTCTTGTTTCTCGGTGTCCCTATCATAGGCTGGGCTATTAAAGAACCTATAGAACATATATTAAGGCACAAAAAAGAAGGGCACCATGAAGGGGAAGAGGGGATTGTTGCCGCCATCATGGAGTCATGTGTGGGTGCCTTTGAGGCCATACTTAGCTATCTTGCCAATACTATAAGTTTTGTCCGTCTTGCAGCCTATGCAATGAGCCATGCTGCATTACTATTTGCTGCATTTATGGTTGCCAAGGAGGTAAAGGGTATACCTTATGTGGGCAGTGCATTCAGCATAGTGATTATTATACTGGGAAATATTGTAGCTATTGTTTTGGAGGGCGTTATTGCCTCTGTTCAGGCATTACGTCTTGAATACTACGAGTTTTTTGGTAAATTTTTTTCAGGCAGCGGTAGGCCCTTTGAGCCTTTTTATCTTGCCATAACAGACAAGGATAAAGGTTATGACAGTACAAAATAGGATACTGGGCCTTGCTATAAAAAGGGGTAAGATAAATCTATTAAATCCTTTTGGAGGTGTTACATGATGAGGTTGCCATTATGGCGAATGGGGGTAATAGGAGGTTTTATTGCATGGATATTGTTGCCTGATGCTATGGCTTTTGCTCAGGAGGCTGCCCGTAGCGGTGCTGCAACAGATTTGATAGCAGCATACAAGACAATCGGTTTAGGTCTTGCTGCTGCATTTGCCATTGCGGCAACAGTATGTGGTGCAGCCTACGCTGTGGGCCGCATAGGATCTGCAGCCCTTGGTGCAGCAGCAGAAAAACCAGAGCTTCTGACCCGCAGCATCCTGTTCGTTGCATTGGCAGAAGGGCTTGCTGTTCTTGGCTTTGCTATTGCTATGATGTTGATACAGAAGATGTAGGGCCAGTATCAATGAGATTCTTTTGTGTTGCCGACGAGGATACAGTCCGGGGCTTCAGGCTTGCTGGAATTGATGCAAGGGTCGTAAAGACGCCAGATGAGGCGCTGAGGGCAATAGACAAAGCCATATCTGAACCTGACTGTGGTATTATTATACTTAATGAGAGGATAGCAAGCTGGATAAGACCCCAGATAGACAGGATCAGGATGGAGATGGATCGCCCGCTCATCGTTGAGATTCCAGGGCCTGAGGGCCCACTTGGGGCCAGAAAGAGCCTGAGAGAATTTGTACAGGAGGCTGTAGGTATAAGTGTATAGGCTTATAGGCTAAGTGTTTGTTAAAAGGGGCTAAAAATGACTACAGAACAAAATTCTACTGAAAGATTGCGAGAAGAGATTCTTGCAGATGCCAAGAGAAAGGCAGAGGAGATTATATCCAGTGCAAGGCAGGAGGCAGAAGGCATCTTGTCTAATGCCGAGGCCGAATCAAAGAGGATTAGACAGGAGATTATCGACCAGGCAAAGGCAGAAGCCGATAGAAGAAGTGAGTTGGTCCTTGCATCGGTCCCTGTGGAGACAGGGCGCCTACGCGGGGAGCGTATAGAGTCTCTCCTTGAGTCTGTCTATGAAGAGGCCTCTAAAAGAATACTCGACAGCGAAGAAATTGACTTATCAGAAGTATTGGTAAATCTTGCCTCTGATGCCATAAGCAAGATGTCTGGAGATTTTTTCATTTTGAGATTTTCTGGCACAAAACAAAATATCAGCGGTGATGAGCTCGTCCAGAGGATACTGGAACGTATTGGAAAACCGTTAACAATTACCGTATCAGAGGAAAGGGATATAGCCAGTCCAGGGATTATCATTGAGGATAATGAAGGCCGTCAGATATGGGATAACCGTCTGCTGGAAAGGCTTAAGCGTTTATGGCCTGAGATGAGGCGAAAGATAGCCATAGAGGCAGGTTTTATCTCGCAAAAGGAATAAGGAGGAGACAGTTCATGGCTACTGCTTATAAGGTAACCGAACCTGTAGCTATTAGAATAAGCGGTCCTATTGTAACGGCTATTGGTATGCATGCAGCCCAGATGTATGAAGTCGTCCAGGTAGGTGAACTTGGTCTTGTGGGTGAGGTTGTTAGGATGATAGGAGACCAGGCAACAATTCAGGTCTATGAGGATACCACGATGCTAAAGCCAGGTGCACCCATTCAAAGAACAGGTGCACCCTTATCTGTATGGCTTGGCCCTGGGCTTGTGGGAAATATATATGACGGTATCCAGCGTCCTTTGCCGGGCATACAGGCCCATAGTGGGGCATGGATAAGAAGGGGAGAGAAGGTAGACTCCCTTGATACAGAAAAGAAATGGACATTTGAACCTGTGGCATCGGTAGGTGATAATATGATGCCCGGTCAGGCTATAGGCAGGGTTGTTGAGACGCCACTGGTTAATCATCTTATAATGATCCCACCAGAACTTCATGGGAAGATAAAACGAATTGTAAAAAAAGGTGAGTATAGCATACTGGAACCAGTTGCTGTTATAGAAGATGAATATGGGACCCATGAGATTACGATGATGCATCGATGGCCTGTCAGACTCCCACGTCCTATCCGTGAGAGATTGCGTATTGTTCAACCCCTTATCACTGGCCAGCGCATAATCGATACATTTTTTCCAATAGGTAAGGGTGGAGCTGCTGCTATACCCGGTGGATTTGGCACAGGCAAGACCATAACCCAGCACCAGCTTGCAAAGTGGTCTGATGCAGACATAATTGTCTTTATAGGCTGTGGAGAGAGGGGTAATGAGATGACAGAGGTCTTGAGGGAGTTCCCTGAGCTTACAGACCCGCGCTCTGGCAGACCCCTTATGGAAAGAACCATACTTATTGCCAATACATCGAACATGCCTGTTGCTGCAAGGGAGGTCTCCATATATACAGGTATTACTATTGCCGAATATTATAGAGATATGGGCCTAAATGTGGCTGTCTTCGCAGATTCAACGAGTAGGTGGGCTGAGGCACTAAGGGAGCTTGCTGCCCGTCTTGAAGAGATGCCTGCAGAGGAGGGATTCCCTGCCTCTTTGCCAACAAGGCTCGCTCAGTTTTATGAACGTGGCGGAGCTGTTACAACCCTCTCAGGAAAGCCGGCATCTGTAAGCATTGTCGGTGCTGTCAGTCCTCCAGGCGGGGATTTTTCAGAACCTGTAACCCAGCATACAAGACGCTTTATAAGGTGTTTCTGGGCCCTTGATACAGAGCTGGCAAATGCACGGCATTATCCTTCCATACACTGGCTCCACTCCTATTCCGAGTATGCAGAGGATGTAAGCCCATGGTGGCAGAAGCAGGCACCTGACTGGACAGATTTAAGGACAGAGGCCCTTACACTTCTTCAGAGAGAAGACCGTCTCCAGCAGATTGTTAAACTTGTGGGCCCTGATGTCCTACCTGACAGCCAGAGGCTTATATTATTTGTAGCAGAGATAATTAAAGATGGTTTTCTTACCCAGAGTGCATTTGACGAAAACGATATGTATTGCACCCCAGAAAAACAAATCACCCTCATGCGCCTTATATTGAATTTTTACAGGAGGGGAAGGGACCTTATCCAGGCCGGTGTCCCATTGGTGAGGATCCGTCAATTAAGTTGTGTACCCCAGATTATAAGGGCCAAGACTGCATTTGGCAATAAAGAACTGGAAAAGATAGCTGAGCTGGAGAAAGCGGCTATGGAGGAGATGGATGGGCTTGCCAGAGAATATAATATCAAAGAGGGAACAGTAATATGCAAAACAACATAGTCATAGAGGATAAAGGCTTACAGTATGTAGGTGCATCCCGTATTGAGGGTCCCCTTGTGGTGGTAGAGAGGGTCAGGGATGTGGGGTATGACGAGATAGTTGAGATTATTGACTCGGCAGGTCGCCCCCGTTTTGGCCGCGTCCTGGATATCTCTGATAAACAGGCTGTGGTCCAGGTCCTGGAGGGGACTACTGGCCTTTCAAACAAAAACATCCGTGCCCGTTTTCTTGGTGAGAGTTTTCGCCTGCCTGTCTCAAGGCACATGCTGGGGCGCGTCTTTGACGGTCTGGGCAGACCTGCAGATGGCGGGCCAGCACCCCTATCTGCAGAACTGCGGGATGTAAACGGTATGCCCATAAACCCCTATGCAAGGCGTTATCCCAGGGAGTTCATCCAGACAGGGCTATCTGCAATAGATGGGATGAATGCCCTGGTCAGGGGACAGAAGCTGCCCATATTCTCCGGAAACGGTTTACCCCATGACCGCCTCTCTGCCCAGATTATGAGACAGGCAAGGTTACTGGAAGAGGAGGTAGAGTTTTCCATGGTCTTTGCTGCCATGGGGGTTAAGCATGATGTGGCCGAGTTCTTTATTAGAAATTTCAGGGAATCCGGGGCACTGGCAAGGGCAGTAATGTTTTTCTCTCTTGCCGATGCTCCGAGCGTTGAAAGGCTCCTTACACCGAGGGTTGCCCTTACCCTGGCAGAACACCTTGCCTTCGACTGTGGTCAGCACGTGCTTGTTCTATTGACGGATATGACAAATTACTGTGAGAGCCTCCGTGAAGTAGGGACGGCAAGGGGTGAGATACCAGGCCGTAAAGGCTATCCCGGCTATCTTTATTCTGATTTGGCAAGTATATACGAGAGGGCAGGCCGTATTGAGGGGTCACCTGGTTCTATTACACAGATGGCCATTCTCACCATGCCTGCTGATGACATAAGCCATCCTGTCCCTGACCTTACAGGTTATATTACTGAGGGACAGATAGTGCTGGACCGTGATTTGTTTCAGCGTGGCGTATACCCGCCTATAGCAGGGCTTCCGAGCCTCTCGAGGCTTATGAAAGATGGTGTAGGAAAGGGTTATACAAGGGAAGACCACCCTATACTTGCAAGTCAGTTGTTTGCATGTTACGCCTATGTAAAGAGGGTGAGAGGTCTTGCAGATGTCATAGGCGAGGAGGAATTGAGTGCCCTTGATAAGCAGTATCTTAAGTTTGGTGAGGCCTTTGAGATGCGTTTTTTAAGGCAGGGTGAATACGAAAATAGGTCTATAGAGACAACACTTGAGCTTGGTTGGGATGTTTTATCTACCCTGCCGAGGGACGAGCTACATCGTGTTAGTGATGCACTCCTTGACCAGTATTATAGGGAGAGCAAGGATGTTGTCTGTGAGGTAAGTGTTTAGAATGAAAATAAAAAATAGATAAAACATTAATATTATGGGAAAACTAAATATTGCCCCTACAAAATCAAATCTCCTTACACTCCAGAGACAGCTTGCCTTTGCTGAAGAAGGATATGACCTTTTAGAACAAAAAAGACAGATTTTAATCTTTGAGCTCATGAGCAGACTTGAACGTGCAAGAGAGGCAGAGCAGAATGCCACAGATGCACTGAAAAAGGCATTTTCTTTATTAAAAGAGGCTACTATGGATGCTGGCTCTGAGGCATTGGACAGGGCATCCATTGCTGTTAAGATGGAGCATCAGGTAGAGATAACAGACCAGCATCTCATGGGGATGAAGATACCCAGGATTACAGCCAAAACAGAACCGGTAAACATCCAGTTTGGTGTTACAGGCACTACTGCCAGCACAGATCTGGCGATGAAGAGCTTTGTTGAGGTCCTCCCTATCCTTGCTGAGCTTGCTGAATTATCCAATGCAGTAATAAGGTTGGCCCAGGAACTCCGCAAGACCCAGAGGAGGTGCAATGCCCTGTCAAAGATATTTATGCCTACATATAGAGAGACAATAAATTATATAGTAGGGACATTGGAGGAGAGGGAGAGGGAGTCCTTTGTTATAATGAAGATGATAAGAGACCGCCTTGAACAGACAGTTTTAGCATCAGAGGGTGAGTAGATATAGAATTTTAATGTTAAAAATAGATAAATTCTTTTTTAATAACATGACTAAAGGTGATGACAAGAGATAATTTGTATGCTATATAAAAAAGAAGGTAAGATAAATAATCATAATCGTAAGGAGGAATAAATGGAAGCACAAGAGATTACGAACAGGTACTGTAGCCTCTTTGACGAAGTGGTGCCCATCTTAACAACCATATATAAGGGTTTTGTAAGTCAGAAGATTAATCTCCTCAAAGAGAGCAGAACAAAGTTGAGGGAGGTCTGGAAAAGCCGTCTGCCTGCTGTAGAGGAGATTATAACAGATAAAGAGAAAAATGAGGCAGAAAAGCGTTTTGTAGCTGCACTCCCCCACCTACAACGTGTGGCCCTTGCCATAGATAATCTCATAGACAGGATGGAGACAAAGATAGAGGCAGATGTCCTATTTTCACCAAAGGCCATAGATGAGATTAAACAGCTTATGCTTGCTGTGGGTGCAGAGTTTACAGATGTAAAAAGTTACTGTATGACAAGGTCTCAGGAAGACAAGGATAAGATAAAGGCGGATTTTGAAAAGGTATGGAAGATGATATCTGAATTTGAGATAACACACCAGAACCGTCTGATTATAGGTGTGTGTATGCCCAAGGCATCATATCTGTATATAGATATTACAGATTCTTTAAAGAGGATAGCAAAAGAGCTTGCCGAATTTGCAGATTTTGCATGATAGATAAAGACCTTTGCAAAATAAGGCAAAGGTCTTGAAATTCATTTTATTTCTGGGATGGATTTTATAGCCATTGGGGAAAAGCTTATTATCCATAGTGGCATTATTTAAGACCTTTGCACGGCATATCCCCAAAAATATATTGAAAACATAAGGTATTTACAGATAATATCAACAACATTATACCTAATACAAAAAGATGCCTTATGTCAGATAGATTCACAGCCTATAGCTTTGCTGATTATATAGTAGAGACCAAGAAGAACAACCCAACCTTTCTGGATAAGATAAACAGTATAATAGACTGGAAACCCATAAAAGCATGATGCACTATAATAAGCACTGGATGAATCAACCTCATTTTAAAACGGTGATTTTATCCATCCAAGAACAGTAGTGAAACAGAATATAAAAAAAATAATCAAAAGGAGAATTGTTTATGGAAGAGAAACTTGCCAACCCAGGGCCACTTGGTTTGATGGGATTCGGAATGACCACAGTACTGCTGAATATTCATAATGCAGGTTTTTTTCCAATAGGATCGATGATGCTTGCGATGGGATTATGCTATGGTGGACTTGCACAGATTATTGCAGGCATTCTTGAATATAAAAAAGGCAAATACATTTGGGGTAACTGCATTTACTTCATACGGCCTTTTCTGGTGGACACTTGTATTTATTCTTATCTTTAAAAATCTCCCGGGTAATTCTGAAGCATTTATCGGGTGGTATCTCTTCATGTGGGGCCTTTTTACATTCTTTATGTGGTTCGGTACCTTTGGCAAAAACAGAGGCATTCAGTTTGTTTTTCTCAGCCTTACCATATTATTCTGGTTACTTGCAATAAGAGACTGGACCGGCAACTCTTACATAGGAGTTTTAGCAGGATATGAAGGCATAATATGCGGTCTTTCTGCTATATATCTTGCAATGGCAGAAGTATTGAACGAAGTCCATGGAAGAGTAATATTGCCGATAGGTGAAATAAAAAAGAAATAGTCTATCTCACTGGACGTATTTTTTTAAACAGGGGAAGTTAAACCGTTCGGGCTCACTGGCGGAATGGCAGCGGGCAAACCCCGTTCAAGTTTTTGAGGCGCGTGAAAATAAATCATGGAACAATATAACAGGAAAGGGGTTTGTTTGGGGCGACGCTTCTGTATTATGGGAGAACGTGAATTTTGAATAGTTAATGCACGGCATCAATATCGGAACGCAGGCGATCAAGGCCAGTGTTTTTCAACCATACCATGCCGAGTATGGTGTCAAAGTGCGTGGTCGCTTCGATCTTGTCGCCGGGTGCGATAAATAGCTCCATCTCGACCATTTATCCGTATTGATCTTATCGATCATTATACCGGATCCGATCTCATCCACCGCGCCGACAACAGCAATGAGCAACATAGGGATGATTGCGCCGGTTATAAATTGCGGAACAGGTGGCAGGTAGTTCTGGAATGGTAAAGAAAACAATGAATACCCTGCCACGGTTGATATTTCCCTAGCGCCATATCTTCCGTAAAGTCCTGCAACCATCAAACCGGTGGCTGTACCAATGATCAAAGCGTAGACTCTTCCACAACCCATCTTTCAGTAATGGTGACTTTGAAATACTCTTATATAGTCTTTGAGATAGAGTTCTTGTTCAGAACAGATAACGTATTACTATAAACCCACCTATCAACAAGACAGTAAATATTATGCACAGTAGATTAAAGTATCTGTCTATAAAACCCTTAATGGGTTTTCCAAAGATATATATAAGGCCTGCAACAATAAAAAAACGGAGGCTCCTCGATATTACAGAGGCTATAATAAATACAGGAAATGAGATTTTAAATGCCCCTGCGCTGATGGTAAAGACCTTATATGGGATAGGCGTAAAACCCGCAATCCCTACGGCCCAGGCATCATATTTCATATATAGCTGTTGGACATATGTATACTGCTCGTTAAATCCATAAAAAGCAAGTATCTTCATCCCTATGGTATCCATAAATGTAATACCTATGAGGTAACCAAATGCACCGCCCAGAACAGAGCCTATAGAGCATATAAAGGCATAATAGAATGACCTTGTGGGTATGGATAGGCATAAGGCAATAAGTAGGACATCAGGGGGGACAGGAAAGAAAGATGATTCAGTGAAGGCGAGAATAAAAAGCGCCGGTGTCCCATATGGGGTCTCTGCCCAGTGAAGCACCCAATCATATAGCCTTTTTATTATATTCTGTTTAGCTGTTACAGCATGTTCCAATGATACATCCTCCCTTTGTATTTATTCTTGATGCCATGGGGTTATAAACGAATATTGATTAAATTGCAAGATATATAATCAGTTATCCTTTAATAAAATTTCAGTAAAATTTCAAGGCTTCTAACTCTTGGTATCTTTAGTGACTTTTTGTTTGCAAGGCATGTTTTTATGGACAAAGGTCTTTTTGAGATTACAGTAAATAGCAATAAAAGTCCTGCAACTTCCTGAACCATCGAGACCTTGTTTCTCAGGGATACTGGCATGTTCACACAATAGGTCACAGAAGTTTAAAAGATTATTCATCGTTGATGAGCCTCCTTGTTGCATCATATACATCCCTAAGGGCAGTAGGGTGTTCCAATATAGCCCCTTTTTTGTCTACGCCTGTAAACCCCAGTGTCTCGTGGGTAGGTATACCTATAGACCTGAAAAAGGCCCTCCCTGATTCCTCACCGCATTTAATGCCCGTGTCCTTCTTCATACCCCCTACAAGGAGTATAAGACCCTTCCTCCCGAATCTGCCTGGTGGTATCTGTTTTTTAAGTAGATACTTCTCGCACCAGAGGGACTGACACCTGTCTATCATGATTTTAGTCTGGGCTGATAGGGCAGAAAAAAAGATGGGGGAGGCAAGGACAACCCTGTCTGCCTCCCTTATGGCCTTATAGATTATATCCATGTCGTCTTCAATAACGCATTGCCCTGTATCATCGCACCCACCACAATCCTGGCATGGTTTTATATTCATGTTATTTAGTCTAAATACATTGACAGTGTGTATTTTTTCGTCTAAGGCCTTTAAAACCTCCTGTAGAATTATATCAGTATTACCGTTTATCCTGGGGCTACCGTTGAAGACAGTTATATTCATCCCATTGTAACTGACATCAGTCCACTTTATAAAATGCTACCTTCTTGGCACCGCATACAGGGCATGTATCAGGCGCCTCTTTCTCAGCAGTATAACCGCACACCTTGCATATATAGTATTCACAATCCTCATTGTTTCCCAGGTTTTCAAGGGCCTTTTTATATAGATTGGCATGTATTTTTTCTACCTCATTGGCGAGATGAAAGCTCCTGGCAGCACCCTTATTACCCTCCTTATTGGCTGTCTTTATCATCTCAGGATACATGCTCTGGAATTCATGGGATTCACCGTTTATGGCCTCTTCAAGGTTCTCTTTTGTTGATTTGATACCCTTGAGCTCCCTTAAGTGGTTGTGGGCATGGACTGTCTCTGCCTCTGCAGCAGCCCTGAAAAGCCTTGCCACCTGTTTATAACCCTCTTCCTCTGCCTTTTTTGCAAAGGCAAGATACTTCCTGTTTGCCTGTGACTCACCGGCAAAAGCCTCTTTGAGATTTTCTTCTGTTTTTGACATATCTGTCCTCCACTTTTATTTTTAAAATTTTTAATGAATCTAACTATTTGCTATATGGTATTCCCTCACCTTTTTTGCAAACCCCCTGCCAAAGTCATAACACCTATCCCTGTCTTCCTTTGTTGGTCTATACTGGATCTGTATACCTGGCTCTATAATCTCCAGACCCATCTTTTTAAACATCTCATAGGCCTCTTTTACTGCCCCTCCACCCCAGCCAAAGCTGCCAAATGCACCAACAATTCTGTTTTTTGGCCGCAGCCCACTTAGATGGTAAAGGAATTCTGCCACAGATGGAAACATGACGTTGTTTATTGTCGGTGACCCTATGAGGCACCCCCTTGCCTTCCAGAACTCTTTTATGGCTATGCTCATGGGGGTAGCCCTTAGTTTTATTACCTTACAATCAATGCCCTCATCCTTTATACCCTGCATTATGGGAGTGGTCATGTATTCTGTACTGTGCCACATGGTATCATAGATGATGGCAATGCTTAAATTACACTTACCACTGGCAAGGTCGAGATATGTCTGGATAATCTTTCCCGGATCTTTTCGCCATATAACTCCATGGTCTGGGGCTATCATATCTATCTCTAAACCGAGTTTTACAATCTCTCCTATCTTGTTTTTAATGAGTTGCCCGAAGGGCATCAGGATATTGGCATAGTAGTCCACAACTGCATCCTCCAGCTCGAACTGAGAGGCACAGGCAATGAATTCATCATCAAATCTTGATGCTGTGGCTATGTGCTGTCCAAATGCATCCTGGGATATCAATAGTTTTGCCTCTTTTACATAGGTCACCATGGAGTCAGGCCAGTGGAGCATAGGCGTCTCAAGGAACAAAAGGGTATATCGCCCTGTTTTCAGTGTCTCGCCATTTTTCACAACCTTGAATTGCCAGTGAGATGTGTCAAAATACCTGTCGAGGCCTTTTTTGCCCCTCTCAGATATATGTATTACTGCATTGGGACATAATGACATGATGGATTCAATGCTACTTACATGGTCTGGTTCGATGTGGTTTATAACAACATAGTCGATCTTTTCAGGGTCAACTATCTCTCTTATATTTTCAATGGTTATAGAGCTAAAGTCGTGTTTTACAGTGTCAACAAGGGTAATCTTTTCATCCTTGATGAGATAGTTATTATAGGTAGTCCCGTTTTGAGTTATGTATCCATGAAAATCCCTGATAGCCCAGTCAATCGCCCCTACCCAGTATATATCTGGTTTAATCTCCACAGCCTTCATATAACCTCCTGTTAGTCTTTCAATATAGGATATATTTTAAAAAATAGAGGAAAAAATTCAAGGAAATATTTGACTATACGCCTTTCTGTGTTTATTTTATATCAATAAAAATGCCGAAGACGGGACTCGAACCCACACAGGCTTACAGCCTACTAGACCCTGAATCTAGCGCGTCTACCAATTCCGCCACTTCGGCACTATATTTAGAGTATAGATAAATCGTTGTTCTGTCAAGAGGTGTATATGAAATTTTTTCATTCTGTTGATGATGTGAAAGGGTTTCCCGAACCTGTGCTTACTATTGGTAACTATGATGGTGTCCATATAGGCCATCAGCGCATAATAAATAGGGTTGTCGAGATTGCACGATCTAAGGCCGGCACCCCTATGCTTATGACATTCAATCCACACCCCTTAAGCATTTTAAGGCCTGAAAGACACCTTGGCCTTCTGATGCCCTTTTACATAAAAAAGAGATTTATAGAAGAATACGGGATAGAGGTGCTGATTGCTATGGAGTTTACAGATACATTAAGGCGCACACCCCCGGAAGACTTTATAAACAATATTCTGATTGAAAAACTCGGTATAAGCGCTCTTATTGTGGGTTATGACTTCAAATTCGGGATAGGCGGTTCAGGCAACACAGAGATGCTCAAAAGGGAATGTTCCTCAAGAGGGATTTATTTTGAGGCTGTTGATGCTGTAACACTTGATGGTGACAAGGTGGGCAGCAACAGGATAAGGAGACTGATTTTGGAGGGGGATGTCCACAGGGCAGCCCAGCTTCTGGGTAGGCCGTATTTTATAGAAGGAAAGGTGACAGGAGGGGAAAAAAGAGGCAGAATAATGGGATTCCCCACTGTAAACCTCGATACATCTTTTGAGATTATACCAAGAGAAGGTGTATACATAAGTGAGGTTGGTATTGGGTCTGTTAGGTATACCTCTGTTACAAATATAGGCCGTAATCCTACTTTTGACGGTAAGAGCCTTACAATAGAGACATTTATCCTGGATTTCACCGGGGATTTATACGGCACAGAGATATCCCTGTATTTCCATGAAAGGATCAGGGATGAGAAGAGATTTGATAGCCCTGAAGAGCTAATAAAACAGATTAATAGGGATGTCGTTTTAGCAAAGGAGTTTTTCAGCAGGCTATAGACTAAGGCCTTTGCATTGTTTTGGATATTTCTTAATCTATAAGGTTAAGGATTTTGGTCTCTATAGTTTAAATGTAACCAGCTTCACAATACCCGTATCCTGTTCCTTTATCTGCAGTCTAAGTTCTTTTGGTTTTTTAGACTCGCCAGGGAAAAATATAAAGCCATGGGCTACCTCACCCTGCTGGATAGGTTTATTTTTCAGGCTTCGGGTCTGTATGTCCTGTCTTATCCTGTCCTGGGCCTCTTCATCGGACAGGCCCTTTGCACCGCCTATGGCCAACCCGGCAGCTGCACCAGCAGCAGCACCCTTGCCTGCAGAGCTTAATACGTTCTGGCCTGTTATTATTCCTATGGCTGCCCCTATGGCACTACCAGCAATACCGGCAAGGAAAGCACCTTTTGTACCCTCTGAGACCATGGGCCCATACTTTGTCTTTGAGTGTATCCTTTCATATGCAAGGCTTGAATCAAGGACAGGCCACATATTGTTGTCTACATCCACAAGAAATGTCTGATTTGACACAACCTGTATAGGGTGTTGACCTTTATTATCGAATATTATCTGAACCGGGAGGACGCCTGAGCCTAATATGTCAAAACCAAAGGTCCTTTCAGCATCCTTGCTGTCATCGAATACCTTAGCCGCCATATCTGCACCAGAGACATTTATCATATTGGGATAGGCGGAAGGCAGTTTAAAAGGCACTACCTGTGTCTGGTAACTCTGGCATGACAAAAAGGTAAATATGACAAAAGGTATTGTGATTAGGATTATTATTTTATTTGTCTTCATTTATAATACCCCTTTTTGTATTTTAAATCAGTTTAGTTGACTGTAATGTTAAAGTCAATATAAAACCTTTTGGTTATTTTTTATTGCAATCGTTTTTTTAATTTCGGATAATACATCTAATAAAATCTTTAATAGATAAAGTGAGGGTTATCATGAGAGACCTATTTTTAAGATTATTAATATACATTGTTCTTATTTTTTCTTTAACAGGCAATAATATTCTGTCTGCCCAGGAACAGGGAAAGGGTTTTAAGGATTCATGGACAGGTATTGATTTTGTATTCATCAAGGGTGGTTGCTTTGATATGGGTGATACCTTTAATGAGGGCTTTAACAATGAAAAGCCGGTCCATAAAGTATGCATTAAAGACTTTTATCTCGGCAGATATGAGGTTACACAGGGACAGTGGAAGGCTGTTATGGGGGATAACCCATCAAAATTCAAGGGCCAGGACAACTATCCTGTAGAGAATGTTAGCTGGGATGATGCCCAGGAATTCATAAAGAGGCTAAACAGCAAATCAGAAAAAAAATACCGTCTCCCCTCTGAGGCAGAATGGGAGTATGCATGCAGGGAAGGAGGCAAGAATCAGAGGTTTGCAGGGACATCCGACATATCATCCCTGTATCTATATGGAAATTTTTGTGATAAAAACTGTGAGTTTAGCTGGAAGACGCCGGAACAGGATGATGGTTACAGGAATACAGCCCCCATTGGCACATATAAACCCAACAGCCTGGGTCTTTTTGACATGACAGGCAATGTCTGGGAGTGGGTAGCTGATGTATACGATAAAGATGCATATACAAGACACGAAACAAATAACCCTGTTAACCTTTTAGGCGGGAATGAAAGGGTTGTAAGGGGCGGTGGATGGCGAAGCGAGATCAGACGTTCAAGGTGTTCATATCGTAGCAGAGACCTCCAGAATGATAGAAATATGCTTATAGGTCTCCGCCTTGCAAGCGATTAGATATTATTTAAAGTGAGTATCTCTATAGACTATCCTGCCATCAACAATGGTAAGGAGGTTTTTGCCTTTCAATTTCCATCCATGAAAAGGCGTATTTTTACCCTTTGAATAGAATGCATTTTTATCGACAACCCATTCCATATAAGGGTTAAACACTATTATATCTGCTGTCTTCCCCTCCTTTATCTCGCCATAGGGCAGATTCAAAAGCCTTGCAGGGTTGATAGTGAATTTTTTTATAAGCTCCTCTATGGACAGGACACCTCCATGGACAAGGCTAAGGGACAGGGATAGGGCTGTCTCGAATCCCGAGATGCCCGAGGAGGCTAAGTTATATTCAACATCCTTGGATGTCATATCATGGGGTGCATGGTCTGTTGCTATTATATCTATTGTGCCGTTTTTTAACCCCTCTTTTATAGCCTCCACATCCTTTTTCGAGCGTAGAGGAGGGTTGACCTTTGTATTGGTATCAAAGCCAAGGGTTGCCTCATCGGTTAATGTAAAGTAGTGGGGGCATGTATCAGATGTGACCCTTTGGTATCTCTTTTTTGCATTGGCTATTATATCAACGCTCCCAGCAGTAGATATATGGGTGAGATGGATATGGGAACCAACATACTCGGCAATTACTATATCCCTGTTTACGATGAGTTCCTCGGCAATGGACGGGACAGCATCGAGACCTGTTAATAGAGATACGCTCCCTTCATGGACATAACCCTTTGAGAGGTCGTGGTCCTCACAGTGCGATATAACAGGGATGTTAAAGATCTTCGTATATTCAAATGCCTTTCTTAAGACCTCTGAGTTCCTTACTGATTTTCCATCATCCGACACAGCCACAATGCCCGCCTCAAACATCTCGCCTATCTCTGATAGCTCCTCCCCTCTTAGACCTTTTGTTATGGCACCGCAAGGGAATACGCGGCAATAACCCTTAAGCCCTGCCTTTTTTATAATGTATTCTGTAACGCTTTTATTATCATTTACAGGGTCTGTGTTGGCCATACATACAATAGATGTAAAACCACCTCGGGCTGCAGCCATGGTCCCTGTGGCGATTGTTTCCTTATATTCATAGCCGGGCTCCCTGAGGTGGGCGTGGGTATCGATCAATCCAGGGGCAACTATATGCCCTGATGCATCGATTATATGGTCTTCATTGCCCTTTTCTCTTAAATTTTTCCCTATCTTTTCTACAAGATTGTCTTTTATGTATACATCGAGGATATCGTTTATGCTGTTCCCAGGGTCTATAACCCTGCCGTTTTTTATCAGTATCTTCATGATACACGCCCTGTGAGGAGATATAATATGCCCATCCTAACAGCAACACCATTTTCAACCTGGTCAAGTATTACTGAATAGGGCCCATCTGCCACCTCGTCTGTTATCTCAACGCCCCTGTTTATTGGTCCTGGATGCATGATAATTACATCTTTTTTTGCCCTTTCAAGGTGTGTTGCCTTAAGTCCATATATGGTTGAATATTCTCTAATCGAGGGTATATATGATACGCCGCCCCTTTCTTTCTGTATCCTGAGCATCATTATAACATCTGCATCCTCTACAGCCCTGTTCATATTATATTCGACCCTTACCCCGAGTTCCTCGAGTTTTGGCGGTATCATTGTTGG
>JAKPCK010000092.1 GCA_029553295.1 Deltaproteobacteria bacterium
TTTAAAAATGTATTACCCTGGGAGACATCCTTTTTAATAGCCATAAATCGACAATGGATTTGTTCTGCCTCATAGATATCTGATTTTACATTAAAAAAGCCTATTGTCTTTAATCTGTCTTTTTCTGCTTTGGGAAAATTATAGAAAAGGTTGAGCCCTCATTGTATCTACTGGAGAGGGTGAGCCTGCCACCCTGGAGTTCTACTGCCTCCTTCACGAATGTCAGCCCCAGCCCAGAGCCTTTGATGTTTTTTGTCTTGTCAGAGGTAGAGCGAAAAAACTTATCAAATATCCTCCCCAGGTCTTCTTCTTTAATGCCATAACCGTGGTCTATAATATCAATCCTTTCATAATCCCCTGTCTCTTCCAGCCTTATAATCACATCCCTGTTCGGTGGGCTATATTTAATTGCATTCTCCACCAGATTGAATATGCACTGTTTAGTCAAATCTCTATCCACCATAATATTATCTATCTTGTCAGGTATCTCGGTCAATATTGAGATGTGGTTTGTGTCTCCTATGGGTTTAAGGGCCAAGGCTACCTCTTTTACTACCTCCATGAGATTTACAGGTGTTATCCTTACAGGCTGGCGGCCCTCCTCTATCCTTGTTATATCAAGAAAGGTATTTAAAAAACGGACAAGTCTCTCTGATTCCCTGTTGATTATAGCTGCAAAGTTCTGCATCTTGCCGGTAAGATTTTTTGAGAGTATCTCACTGAAACCCTGTATGGATGTCATGGGACTCTTGAGCTCATGGGAAACCACCGAGATTATATGACCCTTTAGAAGTTCAAGCTCTTTTATCCTTGTAATGTCTGTTACTATGATGAGTATATAGCCTGCCCCCTCCACATTAAAGGATGAAAAATCAACCTTATAGTATCTCTTTTCCTTTTCTGAAAGGGCTAAGGTATATACGGCATTGGTCTGTTCATGGCAGATTTTTTCTATAACTGATTCAGGTTCTGGTCTCTCTAAAAGATGGGGGTGGATGGATTTAATAAATCCTTCTAAAGTATATGTATCTATATTACTCCCTTGAAAGATATCCCTGGCAAGCTCGTTTATTAGCATATTATTCCCGTCATGGTCAAAAAGCATCACCCCATGTATATCGCTCATAAGTGCCCTTTCTGTGAGCTCTTTTTCAAAGCTCATCTGTCTCCCTACATCTGTAAGGACCTGTATCTGGGTATTAATACCCCTTTTTGTCAGGACACCTGTCAGGCCTTCCCTGATGTTATTTATGCCCGCCTTTTCACCCTTCCATCTTAGATGGGGTTCAAGGGTCTTATATGCCCTCCCGAGCATTGCCACAGCATCGTCGAATTTGTATATGTAACTAATCATAAAGGTAAGAAAGATGCCTATACAGTATACTGCCGGTGCTATCCAGATATTTAGTCTTGTAAGGGACAGATAGCTAATCATTATCACAGAAAGCAAAAAAATAAGCCCTGATATGGCAGCCCATCTCTCTGTTATACCCATAAAAAATATAAAAAAGCCTGTAGATACTATAAAGGTAAAAAGCCACCTTAGCCATGCAGGGACATCTCTTATGGCATTACCAAGAATTAGGGTGTTTAAGATGTTTGCCTGTACCTCTATCCCCGGCATACCCCTTCTCTCTTTCTGAAATGGAGTGAGCAATATATCAAATGTCCCTGTTGCTGTAAGTCCAACAAATACAATCCTGCCTTTAAAAAAAGAAGGTGGGTATAGGCCTTGTATTACATCGATAAAGGAGATATTATCAAATGAATCGTGGCCTCCAACATAATTAATCTTCATCTTGTCAGACTGCACAATACTCCCTGGTCTTACACTGTGTTGTTTTATGTCCTGTCTTTTAAAGGGCATCCCTGAAATAATTTCATAAGCCACTGATGTTATAGATGGCAACGATATATTATTCAAGGTTAAGGTATGATAAACACCCCTTACAATACCGTCCACATCCGGTTCTATATGGACATGACCTGTATTTCTCATGATGTGGGGGACTGATGGGTATTTAACAGTTTGATTATTCCCGATAAGGACAGGTAGCAATACATTGCCCTGTCTTTTTATGACATCCCCAAGCCCTTTATCCTCCTCAGTAGGCTCTGTCATTACTATATCGAACAATATGACCCGGGCATCTGCTATTTTATTGATTAAATGGGTATAATTAGACCTTTTTATTGGCCATCTGCCAAGCCTTTCAAGGGTCTTGTCATCTATTTTTATGAGTATGATACCCCTCAAACTCGGAATATTACCCCTTATTCTGAAAGATAAATCGTAGAAATAGTTATCAAAAGATTGAAAAAAACCTGTATAATCAATGATAACAAGGCAGGTTATAACAACAAGGAATATGCATGCCCTTTTGATGGTCAGATGGACCTTATCTATGTGCATCTCAATATCTATTTATCTATATGGCGAGCAGCCTCTCTATCTTTTTCTGTAACTCCTCTTTTGCAAATGGCTTTGGTAAAAAATCATCAGGCTGGTATTCCATGTCAGCCCTGGATACCCTCTCTTCTTCTTTACCGGTCAGGACAAGGATAGGTATTCCCGAGCTATCCTCTGATTTCTTCAATGCCTTTATTAATTCATAACCATCCATAACAGGCATGGTAATGTCTGTTATAATGAGGTCTACTCTGTTCTCTTTTATTATGCCTAAGGCCTCCATACCGTCAGATGCCTCAAGGACCTCGTATCCATCACTGGACAGATGAAAGTCAACGAGCAATCTGATGTCTGCATCGTCATCTACTATAAGAACCCTCTTTGTATCCATATCTCGCTCCTTCATTACCTGATTTACATCACAAAAATAATAGACTTATAAGGCCCAATCCCATAATTATCCCTATGGCCTTATACGGGAATCCCCTTTCTATCTCAAAACTCTGGGGTAGTGAAAAACTACCCTCTCTGCCTTTTTTATCAATACTGCTTGTCCTTACATAATATAGACCTGGGTCTTTAGGTCTTTTGAATGTAATCTCTGATTTTTCAATTTTAGTATCCATAATTATCTCTTTGAATGCCTCATCCTTTGCCATCTGAAAATGGTATGTTATACCCTCACCAAGATTCCTCCACTTAAGAAATATAGAGTCCTTGTCCATAGATGGTTTCTCAAGGGGCGGTGTTGGTGGAGGTGGTATAAGTCTAAATTTCACTATATTTGACCATCCACCCTCATATCCATCATCGGCCACAGAGCATACCCTGAAATAATACTCACCGTAATCCATGGTCCCAGTCTTATATGTATCATTTTTATAGTACTTATTCTCCTCCACTATTGATGTGAAACCTTTATCTTTTGCTATCTGGATATGATAACCCACTGCATCTTTAACCTTGAGCCACTTGAATTCTGCAGACCTTCCCATTAACTCCATATCTTCATCCTTGATCTGTATAAAGGGAGGAAGGGGATTTGCCCTGAACCTAATAATGATAGCCTCTGATTGTTTACCCTCAAGCCCCATGGCATCATTACCATAAGCTATAAGATAATATGAACCATCATCGAGATTGCTTATAGTAAATGCCTCTCCAACCTTTATTATACCCTCAAAAAGTATGTCTTTTCCATCCTGGTCTTTTGTGAGGATTGCTCTTATGGTCTTTGTCCCCTCCATTGCCTCAAATCTGAAGACAAGGGGTATATCCTTATAAATAGTTTTTTTATCAACAAGTCTGGGTGGGTCAAGGAGGCGAACTGGCGTCAAAGGTCTTGCCCCCTTTTCTACAATAGTTCCTTCACCACTTTTAATCTCTACCCCGCTTCCCTGTGCACGAACCATAACCTTGCCGTCTAAGACCTCTGCACGGGTCGTGGACTTCTCATCTATGGAGACCCTGAACTCTGTTCCTCTCACCGAAGCAATAGCAGAGGGTGTAGTAATCTCATATCTCGATTCTGTCCCTGTTGCACTCTTTATATTACTTATAGCCTTACCGGATTTTAGTTGAATGCTTTTTACAATAGCAAACACGCCTTTTTTCTGTGATGTGGCCACGGTGATCAATGTATCTGGCCTCATAAAAAGCAGGCTTTTATCCTCGAATGTAATCTCCAGGGTAGCATTTTTCTCGGTCCTGACAGTATCACCCTGATTAATCCTGTCCCCGAGTTTCAGACCTGTCCACTCCCCTCCCTGTTTCTTCTGTATCTTTGCTTCACCCTTAATGAATGTAACAGTGCCATCCATGGGTGAACCTCTAAGGAGCCTTACCGGGATAACAAGCATCTGGTCAGGCTGGATTATGTATGGGTCCTTGAGCCTGTTTATCTTTGCCACCTCACGCCATTTTAAAGGTTCTTCCAGTATCCTCTCGCTTATCTTTATAAGGCTGTCTTTCTTGCTTACCCTGTATTCTATTGTTGGGTCTTCTGATGAATAGATGATTGTAGTACTCAAAAAAAAGATAAAAACAAAGAGGATGAACGTACAAAGAATATTACCTATTTTAATGGGATCTATTGCTGCCTTTCCGTGTTTTTTAATTTCTTTTTGAATTGATAACATTCTACACCTCTTATTCTATTTAACATTAAGTTGCCTGTTGTGGATAGGAAAAGACACTATAAACTTTGTGCCTCCAGATTCAAGACACGTCTCCCTTGTCTCACAAAATTTGCATTTCCTTATATCCCCTGGGCATACATCATAATCATCGGGAATGTATTTGCATCTTGTGCTCTTGAAAGATATATCAAAACCCAGACGCTGACCATATATCTTCATGCGGAACAGCTCAAGACCCTTGCCCCCGGCACCGAAATCATACGGCCTTTTTGAGCTATACATATCTGTCTCTTCGGTATGAAAGAGCCCATCAAAGATAAATTGCTGGTTTTTCTTTGTTATACCAATGCCGAAGTCCTCAACAATGAACAATATCCTGTCGCCCTCCTGATTTACATTTATCTTTATCAGGCCTCCATCTGGCGTATTCTCAATGGCATTTTTTACTATCCCTACCACAACATCCTTTAATACATAAGGGTCGATAGCAATATATAGGTCATTCTCTCCCTCTATCTTGAACTCTATCTTTCTGTGCTGTGATTCACTTTTTATCTTATCGATAACAGGCTTTATAAACAAAAACAGATCAATCACCTGCAGAGACTGCGTCTCGAGCCCTTTTGATACATTGAATATTGCATCGGTCTCCCTTGAAATCATGAATAGACGTTCCATATTTCTCTCAAGGGTGTCTATAATGACCTTAAAATCATCCATCAGAGAGAGGTTCGACAGCCTCCTCTTTAATATCCTTATATTACCCTGAATAACAGACAGAGGGGTTTTAATCTCATGGGACAGATGATTCATCGCCTTTGTCTTTGCCATGTTCAGGCCTTCCAGTTCCTTGTGGGATTTGATAAGTGCATCGTGGGCAAGCTTTCTCTCTGTTACATCCCTGAGATATACAAGATATACCAGCTCCCCCTTGTATGTGATGCTCGCAGCAGAGACCTCTATATATATTATATTACCCTTCTTGGTTATGCCCTTAAACTCATATCTTGTAGGTATGTCCTCTCCCATCCTCCTACGGAGGTTCATATTTTTCACCATGTCCAGGTCATCGGGGTGAACAATTAAAAAAATGGGCTTGCCTATAATCTCATCCCGACTGTCATATTCGAACATCTCCACATATCTATTATTCACATACTGTATTGTATCGCCATGTATTATTGCCACACCATCGTTAGAGTGTTCTATTGCTGTTCTGTAACGCTCTTCACTCTCTTTGAGGGCCTTCTCTGCCATCTTCCTCTGTGTAATATCCTGCATAGTACCTTCATAATAGAGGATTCTACCCTCATTATCCTTTACAGTCTTTACATTAATGGATATCCAGTGAAGGCTCCTGTCTTTACGATACATCTCTACTTCAAAATGTTCCACAAAACCATTTTTATGAAGTAGATCCAGCAGTCTCATCCTGTCCTCAGGCCTCACATATAACTGGTGAGCCATATCAGTTATGGAACTCATCAATTCTTCTGGGGAGCTGTATCCGTGTATATGGGCAAGAGAGGGGTTGGCACTTATAAAACGACCGTCAGGGCTTGTCTGGAATATTCCCTCTGTGGCATTTTCAAATATATTTCTGTATTTTTCCTCTGCCTTTTTATATTCGACCTCACATCTTTTGAGTTCTTGAAGTTGCTGCCTTAATTCAATTACTTCCCTTTCCAGTTCTTTATTACACATCTGCAAAAATCCCTAAGAAATAAATAGATGGTGTTTTAAAAAAAATCTCCATATAGACATAAATACCCCAATTCCATCTTCCATATTCAATTTCTGATTGTTTATCTGAATCTTTCACCTATTGCCTTCCAGTAGTTATTAATTGAATTCTCCTCTTATTCTACATTCTATGGGAAAAATATACAGCACAAAAAACTATCAATCAAATCTAAACCTATCTTCCTTTATCACCTTACGACATGCCTCTACTACGTCAGCATCATATAAAACACCCTTGTTCCTCTCTATCTCATCCAGGGCGAAATCCATGCCAAGGGAAGGTCGATAGGGCCTGTGTGATGCTATAGACTCTACAACATCAGCTACGCCTATTATCCTCGCATCCATTAGAATCTCATCACCCTTTAACCCCCTTGGATAGCCAGAGCCGTCCATTCTTTCATGGTGTTCCCTTATTATCTCTGCCACAGGATATTCAAAATTAATATTTTCGAGTATCCTATAGCCCTCATCAGGGTGGTCTTTTAGGATGCTGAACTCTTTTTTGCTAATTCTACCGGGCTTACTCAATATCTCTGCAGGCACGCATAATTTCCCTATGTCGTGGAGCATACCGGCAATACTCAAGAATTTAACCATCTCATCGGTATAATTCATCTTCTTTGCTATGGCAGCAGCAAGTTCTGTCACCCTCTTTTGATGTCCTGCTGTATAAGGGTCTCGAAGCTCTACTGTTGTGGATAGCGCATTTATAATACCATCCATGGCCCTCTGCATTTTCTCATAGCTCTCCCTGAGCATAACCTCCTTATTCTTTCTTTCTGTTGTATCCTCTATGGTGCCTTCAAAACAGAGGATCCTGCCCATAAAATCAGGCACTACCCTCACATTCATATTTACCCATATTATTTTTCCATCTCTTCTGTAAAACCTTGTCTCAAAATTTTTTATATATCCCCTTTGCTTTAATAATGTCTCAAATCTCTCTATATCAGCCTTATCTACATAAAACTGCCTGCCAAAATCCCGTATAGTGGATCTCATATCTTCAGGGGAGCTATATCCCAGTATCTCGGCAAGAGACCTGTTTGCCATGATAAGTCTGCCGTCTTCTGTAATCTGAAATATACCCTCCACAGCACATTCAACAATATTTCTATATTTTTCTTCGCTCTCCTGCAACTCTATCTGGACCACATTTTTATCTACCATCTCAAAGAGTCTATCCTTTTCTTTCTCCCTGAACGTCTTGACCAGCCTTTTATAACCACTCTTTATGGCCATCTCTATACTTTTATATCTTGTTATATCATTACCAATGCTCAAAATCCCTATAACCTCATTTTTTTCATTTAAAATAGGCTTGTTCGACCACAGAATCCATACAATACTGCCGTCCTTTTTTCTATTTTCATTCTCATTGATGCTAAATCTCTCTGGTTGTCTGCATATATTATGGATCATCTCGACGAGGTCTCGTCCTGTAGATTCCCTGAGTGGAAGAAGGGTCTCTGCTATATGCCTCCCTATTACCTCCTCACGGGTATAACCGAAAAAGGACAGGGCAAAATTGTTGAGATATGTAATATTCCCCTTTTTATCCATGCATAGGATTATGCTGTTTGCCTGTTCAATTATGTCATTATAGGTTTTATTATCTATCCCCATATAGCCTCTCCATATGGCATAGTAGGGTTTATGGATACCCACCGATATATAAAATTTAACAGAGGTCTCTCATTGTTTTTTTATGATACCTCTGTTAAGTTATAAAAAGAATTTTCCTGGATTTAAAAGACCCTTAGGGTCAAATAGATCCTTTATCTTCTTCATCATATCAAGGCCCTCGCCGTGTTCAATTCTCAGAAAATGTCTTTTACCTATACCCACACCGTGCTCCCCTGTGCATGTGCCCTCTAACTCAAGGGCCTTCAGGACAATATCCTCGTTTGCCTTTTCAACGAGTGACCATCTTGCACGGTCCTTAGGGTCATCCATGACAATCACATGGATGTTACCATCACCTGCATGGCCAAAGACATAGGCTGTTAACCCCTTAACTGCATTTTTTATATAACCCACCATATCGCTGTATCGAGAAAGAGGGACAGCCACATCCATAATCAGAGGCATAAGCCCGGGGTGGCTTCTCTTTATAGATTCAAGGGTAAGATGCCTCATCTCCCAGAGCCTTGTTCTCTCTGCTGCGCCTATGCCTTTATCAAGAAATATACACCTGTTCTCTCTGCATATATCCTCTACGAACGAAAGCTCGGGTTTGAGCCCCTCATCACTATATCCATGAAACTCCATGAGGAGGGTGGGTTTCTCATGGAGAGAAAGTCCTCTATCTTTATTTAAAACTGCCATGACATCCCCGTCAAGAAACTCCATGGCTGCTGGCGTAAGCCCTGAACTCATTACCTGAAAAACCGTATCAGTTGCATCTATAACCTCTGTAAACACAGCCCTCAATGCCATAAAACCAATGGGCAGGCCTGTAAGTTTCAGTGTTGCCTCTGTTACTATCCCCAGCGTACCTTCAGAGCCTATAAAAAGGGCACAGAGATTATAGCCTGAAGAACTCTTCCTTGCACGGCTGCCTACCTCAATTATATCACCATTATATAGAACAACCTTTATCTTCATGACGCAATCCTTTGTTGCCCCGTATCTTACAGTCCTTATACCGCTTGCATTGTTTCCTATCATACCCCCGATGGTCGCTGCTGCCCCAGGGTCAGGAGGAAAAAATAGGCCATATCTGCTCAACATCTTGTTAAGTTCTTTATAGACAACACCCACCTGGACATCTACCTGGAAATCTTCCTTCCTTATTGCCAGGACCTTATCCATCCCTTGAAAGTCCATACAGATACCCTTTTGAACCGGGATGGGATTTCCCTCAAGGCTTGTCCCCACACCCCAGGGTGTAATAGGTATATCATTGTCATAGGCAAGTCGGACAACCCTGCTTACATCATCTGTATTTTTTGGAAAGACAACCACATCCGGCAGGACCGGGGTATGAAAAGATTCATCATGGGAGTGTAGTTCCCTTACTGATTGACCGGTAGATACACCTTCATTACCTAAAATCAACCTCAATTCTTTTAGTATTTTTTCATCCATATATCGTCACCTTCCTTTTATCCATTTTGCTTTAATATGAAACTTTTTTCAACTGAAATATACATGTTAAGAATTTTAAAAGCTCTATTGACAGATAAAAAATCAGATGTTAAGGTTGACTTAAGTTCATAAAAAAGGGGGGTTTTATGATCCACTATGCTTGGGTTATAGCCTTTACAGGGACACTGGTAACCATACTTGCCCACGGTTTTGGAAGGATGTCCTATTCGGTAATACTGCCTTCCATGAAGGATGGGCTTTCTCTCACCTATACACAGCTTGGTTCTATTGCTACGGGTAACTTTATAGGGTATCTTTCCCTTGCCATTATAGGTGGGTTCCTGGCTGCCCGCTTTGGAGTCCGCAGGGTTGTTTTTGTATCCCTTCTTGTCATAGGGATAAGCCTATTCCTTACAGGTTTCTCTCAGTCTTTTATCTTTGCATTTTTTATGCGTCTTATATCCGGGCTTGGAAACGGTGGAAGCTATGTGCCCATAATGGCACTTCCAGCAGCATGGTTTGTAATAAAAAAACGCGGTCTTGCCACAGGTATTGTTTCTGCAGGCATAGGATTCGGGCTTTTTCTATCAGGTATTATACTACCTCCTGTTATAGCTGCCTTTGGTAAAGAGGGATGGAGATATGCATGGTTTCTAATGGGCATTATAGTCTTTATCTGTGCCTTTGTCTGCTATGCCTTTCTGAGGAATAATCCAAAAGAAAAAGGGACGACCATGTATGGTGGCGAAGAGGAACAAAAGACAGGTGCAAAGGTCACATTATTCTCTGCTTTTAAGGATGTAGTTGTAGAGCCTGAGATATGGAAGCTTGGGTGTGTATATTTCATGTATGGCTTTTCATATATAATCTATCTTACTTTCTTTGTGGCATATCTTACAAAGGAGATGGGTGTTAAACCAGCAGAGGCAGGAGGAATATTCTCCATACTCGGCATCTTCAGCATCTTCTGCGGTGTAATCTATGGCTGGATATCAGATTTGCTGGGCAGAAAATACGGCTCTATGCTTGCGTATATAAACCTCGCTGTTGCCTATGCTATTTTTGCGTTGTGGAGGGAACCAGTGGGTTTCTATGTCTCTGCTGTTGCCTTTGGGGTTGCAGCCTTCTCTATCCCAACTATTATGGCTGCTGCCTCTGGGGATGCAGTGGGCGGGAGGCTTGCGCCTGCAGGGCTTGGTTTTATAACCCTCTTTTTCGGCATAGGTCAGGCACTGGGCCCTGTAATAGGCGGCTGGCTCAAGGACACGACAGGGACATTCGCATATGCATTTCTCCTATCAGCCGGTGTATCCCTTTTAGGTGCAGCGGGCTCACTGATATTGAAAAAGAAAAAAGCCTGACTTTATTTACCCCTGGAAAACATCTTTCTTGTTTCTTAATAATATGATTGCTGTTAATGCCTCGCCCCATACCGGCTAAGGCGTCCCTATAAAACTGGCATCTTTTATCTCAGGGTGCTGACAGGACCTTTGCATAGTTTGCAAAGGTCCTGTTTAGTTTTATTGAGTTTAGTTCTTTTTTAGAAAATCAATACAAAACTTTAAGGCCTCATCAGCCGGAAGCCCCATTGCCTTCTTTTCCTTTACATACTCCTGAAGTAAGGGGTGAACCTTCTCTGCCCATCTCGCATCCTCTTCCTTGGAAAGCCTAATTATCTGATTTCCTCTTTTCTTGATATATTCATATGCCTCCATGTCTATATCATTCCAGGTCTTACCCTGTTTATATTCCCATTCCGAATTAATTTTCTCTATTATATTCTTTATATTATCAGGCAGGGCATTCCATTTAGCCTTGTTCATAACTACAAATGTACCTATTGTATAGGATGAACCAAAGTTCTGAATTGTTGCCTTAACAAGCTCTCCATGCTTCCACCCCTGAAGAGTCTCTACAGGTGCTAAAATTCCTTCTACAATACCTGTTTGTTCTTAATGCATCATATGTATCCGGCATTGTAAGCGCAACAGGTGTAGCCCCTAATGCCTTTACTATTGCCGCTGTAGTTCCTGTTGTCTTGATCTTCATACCCCTTATATCTTCAAGTTTATTTACCGGTTTCTTTGTATGGAGTATCCCAGGCCCATGGGCAACAAGATACATAACTTTTACATTATCCAATTCTTTTGGTCTAAATTTTTTATAATATGCATTTATTAACTTTGTTGCCTGTATCCCATCTCTATAACCAAGAGGTAGATCTATGACCTCCATCATGGGGAATCTTCCTCTTGTATAAGAAAAGCAGCTCATGGCGATATCAGCTATGCCTTTAAGGACAGCATCAAATGATTGATTTGCTGGAACTAATGTATTGGCAGGATAGTAGTTTATCTTTACTGCACCATTAGTCCTCTTCTCGACCTCTTTTATCCATTCTTCAACACATATACTATTTTTATGTGTTGGTGGGAAAAAGTTTGCATAGTTAAGCTTGACAGTGTTCTGTGAAAAAGCGAGAGGTGGAGAAAAAATAGATATGCCAAAAATAAAAATAACAAAAAGAGATAAAACACACCAACCGGGTAACCAATTCTTACTCATAAGACCTCCTTTTTTTTAATTAATGTACAAATGCAAATGAAACTGCCTCATACTTTCAATTAGATTGGAATTGAATCATTATTTTGCAATTTGTATACCAAAACAAGATGAGTATTTTTTAAATTATACAAAACCCTTTCTTTATATATGATGGATGACCAGAGTCTAAAAATAAAATAAACCTTAAAATTATAAAAGATTAAGGATATATAGCGTTTTAGAAGTTTTACAAAGGCTTAAATTGCCTGAAATGTGCTATTGGTAGCCATCTGTCTAATTGTATAATTGGGAGACATACCTGTATATAAAAGAAACAATGGCAACCAAATCCTCAGGTATCAGATGAAAGATTCCTATAAATATAGAAAAATTTTTAATTACATCTCTTTTTTGAGGATAAGGCCTGTTTAATAGGAACCTTTGAAAAAGATCTTATAATCTGGGACATGCCTTTGAGACCCTTATTGATAATCAGTTGTATAAAAATTCATCTTCCATGAATTGCAATGCCTTTGCAGGGTTTTGCGAAGGCCTTATTTATAGAAGTGTATCCCATGGATACACTCTAAGTTTGAGATCTTTTTCGACTATCTCCTCATAAAAAGAGGTTGAATTAGGACGGATTATAATAATTAGACTGGATGATTGAAAAATTACTTTCTTGTATATACGGTATATTTTCTTACTGATGGTATAGAATGGGGGTCATCTATAAGCTGTTCTTCTAATCTTTCCTCTGGGGTAGGCTCATTAACCTGTTCTGAGACAGGCTCTTCTTCTTTTTTGCCGAGATTTTGAATAGGGAGTTTACAGAATATATCCACAAGTTTTGGATCGAAAAATCTGCCGCTGTGTCTTCTAATCTCTTCTACAGCATCATAATGTGCTATGGGTGACCTGTATGGCCTTTCCTCTGTTATGGCACAATATACATCAGCGATCTTCAGTATCCTTGAACCAGGTGGTATCTCCTCACCCTTCAGACCAGACGGATAGCCTGACCCGTCATAGTTCTCATGGTGATGCTCTATCATGGGCACTACAGCCTTGGTGCATTCAAGACCGAGGACATCCATTAGTGACCCACCAATTCCTGGATGGAGTTTTATCTTTTCAAACTCCTCGTCCGTGAGCCTCCCTGGTTTGTCTATCAGGGCATCGCTTATACCAACCTTCCCGAGGTCATGGAGTAGCCCTGCAAACTTAAACCATCTCTCAAGCTTATATACCTCATCCTGGTCAATAGACATTACCCACTCCTGGTCACCCAGGGCTGCCTCAAGGAGCATCACACCTATATTTGTTACCCTTTCACTGTGACCCAGTGTCCATTTGCTCTTGGCCTCTATTATCCTGACAAAGGCCAGGATTACAGCCAGTTGGTTACACTCGGCTATCAGGGCATTATTGGCATATTTTATGGAGTCCTCAATGGCAAGGGCTGAAATCTGGGCCATATCAGATAGGCGCTTCTTATCAGCAGGGGTAAAAGTGAAATCATTTGCATCACTGTAGGTGAGCCTTACCCAACCTATAGAACTCTGTTTGTCTTTTCCAAGATAAGAAGATATGACCTTGTTGGGTATCTGAGTAGTGATTGAACCCTTTATTGTCCTTATTTTTCTGGAGATTACATACTCATACTCTACATCTTTACCCCTACTCGGGGCAAGATGGAAATAACAGGACTCGCCGCCTATGAGGTCAAAAAAGCAGTTGGCGCAGTCATTCAAAGTCTTAAGTATTATCTCGTCATTCCAGTAGACACCTTTAGACTTTGATTTTAATTCCTCTATCTCCCTTTCTATGCTTGCCAGTTCTTCCATATATATCACCAATATACTTCTAATTTGCGATGTTATAATATGAAAAAAAATTTGTCAAGAAAAAAATTAAATTTTTTTAATTTTTTTTCTATTGTTTCAAAGGCCTGTCGTTTTCCCATCGTCCCTTATATACTACCTTACCATCTTCACTGTAGAGTGTTCCGTATCCATGAAACATACCATCTTTGAACTGTCCTACATATTTACTCTTTCGGGATAGGGTGTAGACCCCTTTCCCGTTCATCTTGCCATCCCTCCACTGGCCAACATACTTTGCACCATTGGCAAATGTGCATGTACCGTGACCATGATATTTTCCGTTTTTGAATTCCCCGGTATATACACTCTTAGGGGATATTACAAACGTCCCTTTCCCGTTTTGACAGTTGCCTTTTATACACTCGGCACCTAAAAGTAGAGGAATCAACATAAAGAACATAGACAAAGCATTGCTAAGTACCTTTTTTAAAATGCCTGTATGCATTTCTACCCCCTTTCTTTGCCTCATACATGGCTATATCTGCATATTTCACTAAAAGACCTGATTCTTCCCCATCGTCAGGATAAAGAGATGCGCCTATGCTGGTGGTAACTTTGATAGTATGGTTATCTATAACAAAGGGTCTTTGAAATGCATCAAGGATTTTTTCTGCAACCATTTCTACATCCTCTACATGTCTTATGTTGGGAAGGATCACCAGAAACTCATCTCCGCCCATACGGGCTAATGTATCGCTCTGCCTTAATAACCCGGATACCCTATCGCCAACAGCCTTTAAAAGCTCATCACCCACCTTATGCCCAAGGGTATCATTAACATCTTTAAATTTATCGAGATCAAAGAGTAAAACTGCAATCTTTTGGTTATAGCGCTGGGAAGACGCAATGGCCAGCTGAAGCCTATCATTAAAAAGGTTCCTGTTGGGAAGGCCTGTAAGGGCGTCATGGGTTGCAAGATATGCAAGCTGGAGCTCATTCAGCTTCTGTTTTGTTATATCCTCAACAAAGATTAGTGCCTTTTTGGTACCTGCCTCTTCAAAGGGGGTACCTATAATATTACGTACCGTAGTGACCTTTCCATAATGGGATGTATACTCAACGCTATCCATCCTGAAGTATTCGCCATTAACACACCTTTTTATCCTCTCTGCAATCCC
>JAKPCK010000118.1 GCA_029553295.1 Deltaproteobacteria bacterium
TATCCTACCCAGAGGGAGATTGCGAAACAGATGAACCTGAAGACTAACAGTGCTGCCATATATATAGAACCATTATTAAAAAAAGGCTATGTGGAAAAAGAGCCAGGAAAGAGTAGGAATATCCACATCACAAAGGCAGGGTTAATGAAGCTTAGGCTTATAGAAAAATCAATAAATAAAAAAGATGAATAAAGTGGATCTATGGATATTATAGGCATTGATGTAGGGACAGTCAGGATTAAATACGTCCGATTAGAGAAAAAGTCAGGGAGGTATAATTTAGTCTCCAGTGATTATTTTGATTACAAGGGGACAGATGAGAATCTCGGAGAGATTATAGAGATAATAGCCTCAAGGGAAGGGACAAACCACGAGGTCGTTATTGGGCTTACATCGCAGGATATATTCAAAAAATCCTTTACCATCCCGGTTATGCCAAAGGAGGAGATAAAAGAGGCTGTTACCTGGTCTGCCTCTAAGGTTATCTCAATCCCCATTGAGGATACGTATTATGAGTTTGATGTCTTAGGCGATGTAGATGAAAGGGGTATAAAAAAGAGGGATATATTCCTCACAGGCATAGAAAAGGTGCATGCAGACAGGATTATTGATCTGTTCAAAGACAAAGGTTTTAAAAAGATAACCCTCCTTACAGACCCCTCCTTTGTCTATGCACCCTATTTAAAAGATATAACATCAGAGCTTTCAGTGGTTATAGATTTGGGTGGCCGTATAACAGGCATATACATAGTAGAGAACGGAAAGAGTCTGTTTGTCCGTGAGATACTTACTGCCTCGGAGAGCTTTACAGATGCCCTGATGAGTGGCTTTGGATATAGTTATGAGGAGGCAGAACAATACAAAAAAGAGTATGGTTTCACGGAAAAATCAGAGGAGAAACTATCTGTCACCCTTGAGAGACTTGTAGGTGAGGTCCAGAGGACACTTGCTGTATTCACTCAGAAATACCCCGACAAGGCAATAAAGAGGTTATATCTTACAGGTGGGGGTTCAAAGATACCCAATCTAATAGAGAGATTAAGGAATTATTTTGCAGAGGATATAACCAATCTGGAATTACCTTTTGAGATGGACGAGGCATTTTTGCCTGCCTATCTACTGTGCATAAAGAGGCCCCTACTTTTCAATCTGCTACCCCCTGAGATAAAATCACAGGAAAAAGAGGAATTTCAAAAAAAATGGATTAGAATAGGGACTGTTGCCCTCCTATCGGTCCTTGTCATAGTATCCATAAACCTGATTGGGGCCAAAAGAAGGCTTGATTCAGCCATAGATTTAAACAGGTCCCTCATATCAAAGAAAAAACAGCAGCTTTCAGAGCTCTCAGGTCTTGCATCCGTATCCCGATACAAAGAGCTCATGCCTTTAATGGAGGACATAAAAAAGAGGGATGTAACATATATCTCCCTTCTTAGATATATATCCTCAAGGCTGCCCAAGGATATCTACATAAAAGAGGTTTATCTGGAGATGCCTGTGCCTTTACAGTCAGAGGTATCCAAAAAGGATGATCAGGCCAAGACACCACAGTCATTACCACAACAGCCATCTCAACAGCCTAAACCCAAGAAAGAGGCCACTGGTCTTTCAGAGGGTGTATATCTAATAAAACTGAAGGGTTACATATTCGGGGAGAAAAACCTCCTTGAATCCACACTCCTTGAACTCATAATAAGGCTTGAGGAGTCAGGTTTTATCTACAGCGTTGATGTCTCCGGTAAGGATATAAAGACATTAAGGGGCATGGGGGTTATGGAGTTTGAGATTAAAGGAAGGTGTGCCACCCATGAGGTTTAAAAATATCTATATCTGGTATGCCATTCCTGTCCTTCTTATTTTATTATGGGTGCTGGCTTTTTATATGCCCCTGTCATCTACAATAAAGACCAAGGAAAAGGAATTATCGGCATTGAAAAAGGAGTCAGAGACACTGGATATGAGTATCAATAGTACACTGAACTATAAAACTAATGAAGACAGGCTTATAAGCACTATAAAACGATTTGAGTCTGATATACCCATATTTGACCGTTTCCCTCTTTTTATAAGGGGTATTGTGAGGGATGCAAAGAGATATGGTGTAGTCGTAGTCACATTCAACAATGCCTTTTCATCTGTGGATGCAGTGAAAAAATCCCTCTTTGTAAACCCTGTATTTGAGGTTATTGTAAAGGGCAGGTTTATGGACATAGGGAGGTTTATGGAGGGGCTTTCAGGGAATACGGCCTATAGAGCAATAAGAAAGGCTGAGCTTTTATATGATGAAAAGGAATACCCTGTATTAACCGGGAGATTTTTCATAGAATTCAAATCATGGAGGAAGGAGCCTAAATTTGAAGGTAAGTAAGCCTGTGCTTTTTACGCTCATCGGTGCTGTTGTGATTATTATCTATCTCTTCTTTTTTGCCGGGCCCAAAAAGACACCCCCTCCAAAGATAGTTGATACATCGGGTTCACCAAAGACAGTAATACAGGTGTCAGAAAAAGCAAAGGAAAAAGTTGGCGATATGTTAAAAAAGGTAAGCTCTGTGGATGCATCATGGCAGAGAGACCCTTTTTTACTCCCTAATCTCCCTAAAGTAGATGAGGAAAGGAATTATGTCCCTTTAAAACTCGTGGGTATTATAGAGGGTAGTGACGGCAGATATGCCATATTAGGCAGTAATATAGTAAAAAAAGGTGATTTAATAGGAGAGGACAGGGTGCAAGAGATAGGTAGAGACAGGATAATATTGGTTCGAAAAGGTCAGAGAAAGGTTGTCTCTGTCTCTGATGCAGAGAGGGTGGAGACATTTAGGCCTTCTTTGAGGGAGGGGAAGAGATGAAAAAGATATCCATCCTGGTTATGGCGTTTTTATTATGTCTATCCTGCGCATCAGTGGAGAAGACCTTTGAAAAAAATGTACAGCAGACCCCCAAGCCTGTTGATATATCCAGTCCTGTTATACCCCAGCTGGAGAAGGCCAAGGTCATGGAGGCAGAGAAACCAAGAGAACTCTTTACTTTTTCACTGAGGGAGGCGGATATAAAGGATGTCTTAAGGGCAATATCAAAACAGACAGGATACAATGTCATCATGGAGCCTGATGTAAAGGGTGTATGTACTGTAGACCTCAAAGATGTAACGCTCATTAAGGCCCTTGAGTATATCCTTGAACCATTGAACTATGTGTTTAAGATAGAGGACAGGACAGTATATGTCTCCAAACCAAAGATAGAAACAAGGTTTTTCCCCTTGAACTATGTAACCCTGACAAAACTGGGAAAAAGCACTGTAACAGGCTCTTCAACAGGACAGGCAACGTCCGGGACAGGTTCAGGCCAGCAGACAACAGGGGCATCAGCAGCACTTATAAACCTGCAGACAGTATCAGAGGCAGATCTCTGGAAGACCCTTGAAGACAATATAAAGATATTCTTGTCGCCAGAAGGTAGGTATGCTATCAACAGGCACGCATCTATTGTTATGGTCATGGATTACATGAAAAATATAAAGAATGTTGCCATGTTTCTCGAGGCAATAGAAGGCACAGTCCAGAGACAGGTGATGATAGAGGCAAAGATCGTGGAGGTGACCCTAACAGAGGAGACAAGGGATGGTATCAACTGGTCTGCCCTTGGTACGAAGTGGCTTGGCAGTGAATTCAATATCAATATAGAGCAGGCCCTTGTATCACCCCAGACAAGGTATTTTAATATACCGAGGATATACGATACATTCGACCCAACTAAGTTTCCCACCCCACCCACCAATTATTTTCGTTTCGGTGTATCAAAAGGCAAGTTTGATTCC
>JAKPCK010000131.1 GCA_029553295.1 Deltaproteobacteria bacterium
CTTGTCACCCTCGTCATCCCGGCAAGCTTAAACAGCATAATGGAGAACAAACTTACAGAGGTAATGACATATCCTGTTGAGGATGGAGGCACAGGTTTTTTTACAGATGCCTCTTATAGCCAGGTAAGGGAGTTCATTGAAGACAAGGATGTGGTGGTTATAGGCCCGGGTCTTTCCCAGGGCCAAGAGACAACAGGTTTTGTAAGGAGGATATACAGGGAAACGGATAAACCCTTTGTAGTAGATGCCGATGGTATAAATGCCTTCAAGGGGTATGTAGATGTTATAAAAGATTCAACCAGAAAGGCCGTATTCACACCCCATCCTGGTGAGCTTGCCAGACTCATGGATTTAACACCGAAGGCTATAAACGAAGACAGGATTGGAAAGGCCAGGGAGTTTGTAGAGGCTACAGGGGTAAATCTTGTATTAAAAGGTGCAAGGACCATACTTTTTACCACCCAGGGTGAGGTATACATAAACCCGACAGGGAACCAGGCCCTTGCAAAAGGTGGCAGCGGCGATGTCCTTACAGGATTTATAGGCGGCCTCATTGCCCAGGGATATAGCCTATGTGAGGCATCTATCTTCGGGGCATATCTACACGGCTATATAGCAGATACCTGGATTGAGGACCATACAGACATGGACATGCTTGCCTGTGACCTTATAGATGGTTTAGGGGATGCTATAAGGGATATAAGGGATGGAAGAGACAGAGTTTATATCGAAAACTCCCTCTGATACCTGGGATGCCGGGGAGTATATAGGCAGGAATGCAAAAAAAGGAGAATTGTATATATTAAAAGGTGAGCTTGGTGCAGGCAAGACACAACTTGTAAAGGGTATTGCAAGGGGTATAGGGGTTGCAGAATGGGAATATGTTGTAAGCCCATCCTTCACACTGATGAATATATATGAGGGGGATGGTTTTGACCTGTGTCATGTTGACCTTTACAGGATAGATGAGGCTGAGGCAGAGGAGCTCCAGATAGAGGAGTTTCTGGAGCGGGGCATTGTTGTGGTAGAATGGTCGGAGAAAAAGACATGGCATGCAGGTGCCATAACCGTAGAGATAGAGGTTACAGGAGAATACGAAAGGAGGATAATGATAAAAAAGCCGTGATATTATATTTTGGTGTTATGTTTTTATGAATAGGTTAGAAAAGGAAAAAAGAGAAATAAAGTGCGGAGGTATAAGATGCTAATAGTTCAGAAATACGGAGGGACTTCTGTAGCAAATATTGAGAGGATAGCTAATGTGGCAAAGAGGGTGGCATCTTACAGGGATAAGGGTAATGATGTCATTGTTGTTGTCTCTGCTATGGCCGGTGAGACGGATAGGCTATTGAATCTTGTCCATTCCATCAATAAAATACCTGATGAGAGGGAGACAGATGTCCTTATCTCTACCGGGGAGCAGGTGACATCAGCCCTCCTTGCCATCACATTGAAGACCATGGGCTATGATGCCATATCCCTTCTTGGATTCCAGGTAAAGATAATAACAGATTCAAGCTTTACAAAGGCAAGGATTTCAAGGATAGAGAGCGATAATATTTTTGCCGAACTAAAGAAGGGCAAGGTAGTTGTGGTGCCGGGTTTTCAGGGTATAGATGAGCAGGGGAATATTACAACCCTTGGAAGGGGCGGCTCTGATACATCAGCAGTGGCACTGGCAGCAGCCCTTAAGGCAGATATGTGCGAGATATATACAGATGTGGACGGCGTTTACACAACAGACCCGAACATCTGTGAAAAGGCAAGAAAGATAGACAGGATATCCTATGAAGAGATGCTGGAGATGGCAAGCCTTGGTGCAAAGGTTCTCCAGATAAGGTCTGTAGAGTTTGCCATGAGGTATAATGTCCCTATTCATGTGAAATCATCCTTCACCTACGGTGATGGGACAATAGTATGCAAGGAGGAATCTGATATGGAACAGATGAAGATTACAGGTATAACATACAATAAAAACGAGGCAAAGATTACAATATCCAGGGTCCCTGACAAACCCGGTGTGGCCTCACAGATATTCACAGCCCTCTCTGATGAGAATATAGTAGTGGATATTATTGTTCAAAATGTAAGCAAGGATAATTATACAGATATAACCTTTACAGTGGCTAAGGCAGACGCAAGAAAGGCATATATGATTATGGAAGATGTGGCAAAGAAACTGGGCGCTGAAAAGGTGAATCTGGATGAGAATATCGCAAAGGTCTCCATAGTAGGTCTCGGTATGAGGTCGCACTCCGGGGTTGCTTCAAAGATGTTTGCAATCCTTGCCAAGGAGGGCATAAACATAGAGACCATCACTACCTCTGAGATAAAGATATCCTGTGTAATAGAGGCAAAATACGGCGAGCTTGCAGTCCGTGCCCTTCACAGTGGCTTTGGTCTTGATGCAGAAGAGGTGAAGGAGGAGAAGTGAGGGTTGAGTTTTACGACACCACCCTGAGAGATGGTGCCCAATCAGAGGATATAGCCTTTTCATTAAACGATAAACTCCGGATTACCGAGAGGCTTGATGACTTTGGTATACATTACGTAGAAGGTGGGTGGCCTGGTTCAAACCCAAAGGACCTCCAATACTTCAAGGAGGTTAAAGGACTTAATCTGAAGAATACAAAGATTGTTGCCTTCAGCAGCACTGTAAAGGCCCACTCAAGGGCAGAGGATGACGAGATAATAAAGGCAGTCCTTGAGGCAGAGACAGAATATGTGACCATAGTGGGTAAAAGCTGGGACCTCCACGTGAAAGACGCCCTGAAGGTGAAACTGGATACAAACCTGAAGATGATAGACAGGACCATCAGTTACCTGAAGAGCCTGGGCAAGACCGTATTCTTTGATGCAGAGCACTTTTTTGACGGATACAAAAAGAACAAGACCTATGCCATGGATGTTTTAATGGCTGCCTACAATGCAGGGGCAGACCTCCTGGTGCTATGCGACACCAACGGCGGGGGTATGCCCTTTGAGGTATATGACATTGTAACTGAGGTCGTCAGGGCCATAGATACCAGATTCGGCATACATACCCACAATGATACAGAGAATGCTGTTGCCAACTCCATCATGGCAGTAAAGGGGGGTTGCTGTCATGTTCAGGGGACAATAAACGGTTACGGTGAGCGATGCGGTAATGCAAACCTCTGCTCTATAATACCCAATTTAATACTCAAGATGGGGTATACAGGGATAGAAAAGGATAGACTGTATCAGTTAAGGGAACTCAGCCTCTTTGTAGATGAGATGGCAAACCTCATCCCTGACAAACACAGGCCCTATGTGGGGGAGAGTGCATTTGCCCATAAAGGAGGCATCCATGTAAGCGCAATAAGGAAGAACCCTGAGACCTATGAACATGTAGATCCAGCCCTTGTGGGTAACAGCCAGAGGGTCCTTGTATCTGACCTGTCCGGTGAGAGCAGTATCCTCTATAAGGCAAAGGAATTCAACATTGATATAGAGAAGGAAAAAAAGGCAGCAAGGGATATTATAAAGAAGATAAAGGAAATGGAGATGTTCGGATACCAGTTTGAGGGTGCTGATGGCTCCCTTGAGCTTCTCATAAAAAAGACACTGGGTCTCCACAGGAGGTATTTTGAGCTTATAGGTTTTAAGGTAATAGTAGAGAAAAACGAAAAAGACCCGCCTATATCTGAGGCAACAATAATGGTAAAGGTAGATAACAGGGTAGAACATACTGCTGCATCAGGTACAGGGCCTGTAAATGCCCTTGATAATGCCTTGAGGAAGGCCCTGGAGAAATTTTATCCTGCGTTGAAGAGTATGGACCTCGTGGATTATAAGGTAAGGGTGCTATCTACAAAGGATGGGACACGGGCGGTGACAAGGGTCTTAATAGAGAATAGCGATGGCCAGCGTAACTGGGGGACAGTAGGTGTATCGGAGAACATAATAGAGGCAAGCTGGCAGGCCCTTGTTGACGGCATAGATTATAAGCTTCTCATAGAGGAAGAGAAAGAGACCTAAAAGAGGTTAGCCGGTTGGATAGATTACTGAACATAAGAAACGCCACAAAAGAACTCAATATACTCCGCTCCCTGGATGGTTATAAAAGACCCTTTGAGGTGGTGGGGACATACAGACTCATTGATGACGGGATCAGACCTGAGGCAACAGTAAAGATAAGGACAGAAGACAGTGAGACCCATGAGGCATCTACAGGCGTAGGCCCGGTAGATGCCCTGGCCAATGTCTTAAAGAAATCCCTCACCTCCATATTTCCCATGATTGAGAGGATCAAGCTCGTTGATTTTTCTGCAAAGGTCAACGATGCCAGGTCAGGGACATCGGCAAGGGTAGAGGTGTCTATCATCTTTACTGATGGCAAGGATATCTGGAGCGTCCAGGAGACCGCAGAGAACATAAACATGGCATCATTTCTGGCCCTTGTGGATGGTTTTGAGTTTGCCATATCCCTATTGGAGAAATCAGGGGGATGAGAAAGCTGCCCAATAGGGTATCTATTAATCCCTGCGGGTTAAGGTAGTTGGGGTTTCCTGTTTTATCTCCATGGTCTGTCTGTCAAATACGCCGACAATCACCCCATCTATGGATAACACAGCCTCTGTTTTGTTATCCACGGTCGCTATTTCAGATATGGTAATCTCCCTGTCCTCATGGTTTTTCTCTGCAAAAACCACCCCTCTAAGTGCCAGGGGCGAAAGACCATCAACAGTTTCGTCAGATTCGCATCTCAAACCACAGTCAATCCCTATGGACAGGACCTGTCTTTTTACCTCGTTTTTTTCCATATCCGAATAAAGGACCCCCTTTTTGTCTTCCATACACAGGGAGTGGCCATGGGGACTACTTTTATACAGGATTATAAAATGTCTGTTATTCTCTGTTACGCTGTATCTATGTATCCTTTCAAAGGGGTTTTCTCTATCTTTTTCCTTTTCTGTTACTAATCTTTTTATCCTTATCACTGTTCATACCCGGTTATCATTGCCTTTATATGGGTATAGAATCTCTTGCCAAGGGTGGCCATGTATAGATGGACAAGGAGATAGAATACAAATATATAGGCTGCTGCCACATGGATGGCATCGAGGACCCTGATGCCCCCTATGGCCTCTATCCAGGAGAAAAACATGAGTATGTCGCTGAACATGACCCCTGTAAAGGCAATAATAGGTGTGAAAATAAACATAACAGATGAATAGGCAAGCTTTTGTAATGGATTGAATTTATTGTCGGGGGATGGGTCAAAGGGGTTTTTTCTGCCTTTGAAGATGTTGAAGGAATAATAGATTATCTGATTTGGCATAGCCTTTATATCTCTTATACGGATTATATAGTGCTTTTTAATCCCCCCTGTCACAAGATAATATATAAGCCAGAATAGGAAGGACAGACACATGGCATAGCCAAAATACTTATGGATAAGGACAACAGCCCTGTAGTTAGAGATTATCTGGATTGAGGGTACCCTTAACTGTAGCCCGGTAAGTATAAGGACAAAGATTATAAAGGCATTCAACCAATGCCAGATCCTTATGGGTAGAGGGTGGAGATAGACATTACTCATTTTTTCACCACAATCCTTAATATGATATGGACAGCAACACCTGCCAGTATGATAAGCGCTAAGGTTATTCCTATAAAATCAATGAGTTTAAAACCGAGTTCGTCTATGAGGCGAACCTTGTCATTCCAGTTTGCCTTTATTATTGCTCTTATCTCCTTTGGTCTTATCTTACCCTCGCCCAAAAGACACATATCGATGAATATGGATGTTGGAAAGGCAGAAAGCACTGTCTTTTTTACGGGCATATAGACCATATTTGTCTTTTCAGGGACAGATATGAGCATGGATTCATAAAACGGTGCATCCTCTGAATGGCATTCATTGCATACCTTGTTTTTGAGGTTCTTTTGAGAATAGTTGTGATAGGGGTTTGTTACAATTATAGAGCTTTTTATGAAGATCTCTTTGTTGAGCCTTTTCTTTATCTCATTGAAGAAGTCTATGAGCTCGTCATAGAGGACCATCCCGTCTCTGTTTGTGTCTATCATATGAACCATCTTTACGTCTTTTCCGAACACCCTCTCCATGTCCTGGTATTGGAGGGGTTTTGTCGTCTCCTCTTCCCTCACCACAAAGTTGAAGAGCATACTTTTTTTAGAGCCGGGGCTGTGACAGGAGGTGCATTCAAGGTATCGGAAGTGGAGGA
>JAKPCK010000137.1 GCA_029553295.1 Deltaproteobacteria bacterium
GGTTACAACTGGGCAGGCCTTATGCGTCGCTGTATAGACAGAATTAAAGGAGGCTCGCCTGTTGCAGAAAAGATAGGAAAATATAATAAGGACAGGGAAGGAGTCTCTCCCCTCTGGTGCGAATCTTCCTTTATCCCCATAAGCCCCATGTATATAAGAGCCGGTAATGCCATAGATAGAAAATACGGTGCAGCAAAAGAGGGTGCGCTTTTTAACGACGAGATAGCCCCTGCCGGACTTACTATGCGGCTTAACTGGAACTACTTTTTAACAGATGAGGACGAAAAAGAGATAGAAGAACTGCTTTTAGGTGCCCTGTGGGTCTTAAATTCAGGTATAGAAAACATAGGTGGAGGCTGGTCTTATGGTATGGGCAGACTCGGGGTCAAAGAGGTGTGTTTAAAAACCATTGATTTAAAAAAACCTGAAGATAAAACGTCTCTCTGGCGCTTCGACGATGAAACTATTAAAAAAATGGATATTATCAAACCCCAGGATTTGAAAAAACCCCAAATAGAAAAACCATGGTCTGTGATAACTGCCAGTGCATCAATTACAAAAGGTCAGCTCCTTGCAATCCATAGCAGCTACCCAGTCTTTGACGAAAAAGAATCCTTCTACGAATATCCCGATGCCTTTGTCTACCGTGGTTATATAATCAAAGATAACGATGATATAAAGCCAGAATTTATAATCCCTGGGAGGAGCATAAGGCAGGCCCTTCTCTCTGTCCCCATAGAGAGGAAGATAAGGACAAAAGGCAGGGATATAATCTGTGATTCCCTTGCAGGGCTCTGCACCTGTGATGAATGTAAAAAACACAGGAGCAAAAAGAAATCAGAGGATAGCCCGGAATGTAAATGTGTAAAATGCAACTGGTTCGGTTCAGGGGCAAAAGGCGGTATAATAGCCGTAACAGATGCGGTGGTTGAGGATGGAACCACAGAGATAATCCACAGGATAAACCTCTGCGAACACTCCATGCAGAACATAAACCTTTTTTCCGAAGAGTATCTCACGCATGGCACCTTCAGGCTCAATATAATAATAGATGAATCCCGTAATAAATGTGAACCCCACAGGCTAAAAGAGGAGGTTTTCTGGGCATTAAACGACATGACTGAAAACAGTGCATCCCCTCCAGGCTGGTATAGAATAGGTGCATCCTCCACTGCTACAGGTCAGGTATCCATAAAAGGCACACCTGAAATTGAATTGTGCGGAGGTATCGATGGCTGAGAAAAACTTTGATTTCAAAGAAGGTCTACTTCAGTATACTACACGTATCAGTGATTTCAATGGATTAAGAGAAGAAATAGGGGATTTAAAGCAATGGGACGACGGCTTTCTTGCCTTTTCAAATGCAGAGTTTAGAATTGCCCACATTGATTTACCCATTGATGACCTCAAAGAAAGGGTAAACGGAAAGATATCTAAAGCTGAAGGCTATCTAATGGAAGTAGACCTGTGGAGAAAAAAAGACGGGGCATATGAAGAATTATATGTGGAAAGGGACAACAGGGATTTTTTGATAGAGAAATGGGTTTTACTGGAACAGAAAGATTCGGAATCGACCGGGTACATGTGCTTCTGGCGGGATACTGATGTAGTGATAAACGAAAGAAGTATCTTCAAAAAAGAGGAGATCTCGGCAGTGGAGGTTATTGTTCCCGATGTGAGACTCCATATCTTCATAACAAAGAAGAGGGGTTAACATGATATTATCTGTAAAAAAAATCTCTTCATCTGTAACGGATAAAGACTTAAAAGACCTATTCGATAAATACGGTGCAAAACGCATAGACCTTAAAGAAAGCAAAGAAAAAGGCGAGAAATTTGCATTTATCTACATACCCGATAAAAAGAATGCAGAAAAAGCAGTTAAACAATTAGATGGATTTGAATTAAAGGGCAGGCCTATCCGTGTAAAGATAAAAGAAGAAGGCACAACCCAAAATAAAGAGCCTGTAAAGGCAGAACAAAAAAATGAGGCTCAGCCTCAAGAGAAAAACAAACTGTCTGAAAAATTTCCCTATGCCTTTTTCAATCGCCCACCAAGAAAAAAACCCATAG
>JAKPCK010000153.1 GCA_029553295.1 Deltaproteobacteria bacterium
ATGGCCTAATAACTCCTGTATGCTCCTTAAATCTGCCCCTCCATCGAGCATATGGGTGGCAAAGGAATGTCTTATCCCGTGGAGGGCAAGGTCTTTAAAGAGGCCTGCCCTCAATTGATGTTTCTTCATAATCTTCAATAGCCCCCTGTAGGACAATCTTTTGCCCCTGAAGTTTATAAATAGCGGTCCCTCCGGTGCATATCTCCCTGACTGTTTTATCCAATCCATATAACTCTCTAAAGCCGTCTTTGCCTTTTCTCCAAAGGGGAGTATCCTCTCCTTACCGCCTTTTCCCTTCACCTTAATCCACATGCCCTGTATATGGACATCATCAATATTTATGTTTAGTGCCTCCTGCGCCCTTATCCCTGTAGAATACATAAGTTCAAATATAGCCCTGTTTCTTATATTAATCCAGCCCTCCCTGGGAAGATAATCAAGAAAATGAAACATCTCATCTATTGTATAAAACTTAGGGAGATGTTTCTCTATCCTGGGGTTCTTGATAATAAGGGCAGTATTCTCATGTATATAGCCTTTTTTTTTCAAAAACTTGAAAAAAACCTTTATAGATGAAATCTTCCTTGATAGTGAGGATTTTTTCAGGTTTTTATAGACACTTACAATATAAGCCCTTATGGCATGGTGGTCAAGGACCTTGTATCTATTTTTTTCAATGAAATCTATAAAAAATTCTATATCTGACATGTATGCCCTCTTTGTATTGGGCAAGACACCCTTCTCTGTATCCAGATATCTGTAGAACTCCTGGGCAACCTGTCTTATATTCATAACAGTATTATTCTATTGATTTTTCTCAAATAATCAAGAAAATTCAGGCCTCTAAACCTTTTAAAAGTAGAGGCAGTATATCACCAGAGGCACCATAAAGGGTTATATCAGCTATATGGCTTATCGGGGTCTCCTCCACATTTACCTCAATGACAAATCCACCATTGTCTTTGACCATCTGGGGGAACGATGCAACAGGATATACCACACCTGAAGTCCCGGCAACAATGAGTGTATCGCACATATTTATAGCCTGATAAGACCTCTCCAGGTATTCCCCTGGGATTGACTCACCAAACCAAACCACATCAGGTCTCAATATACCCCCACATTCACAGCGGGGTGGTATCTCTCTTAGGGGGTGTTCTGTAAGCATGGATACCTTCCTGTCCTTTGTGCACCTAACCCTCCATAGATTCCCGTGGATCTCCACCATTTTTTTTATACCTGTTTTTCCGTGAAGCCCGTCTACATTCTGAGTTATGAGGAAAAAATCCTTGAATATCTCCTCCAATCTCTTTATGGCCCTGTGCCCATTATTGGGCTCTGCCTTCCCTATTATACCCCTACGCCAGTCATACCACCTCCAGACCGTAACAGGGTCCCTCTCAAAGGCCCAGGGGGTTGCAAGCTCTTCTGCCCTATAATTCTGCCACAGCCCATCCTGGCCCCTGAAGGTAGGTATGCCGCTCTCTGATGATATACCTGCCCCGGTAATTACGAGTAAGGATTGTGTCTTTTTAAGCCTTTCTATTGCCCTATCTATCATAATTACCCCCTTTTCAATATCTCATCTATTTTTATAATGGTTTCTTCATTTATATCCCCTCTTATCCTTGCCATCTCCAATGCCACCTGTGAGAGCGCCTTATACACATCCTTAATCATAACCTTATCCTCTATGGCCTCAAGGTGAGAGATAATGGTGTCTACATCACCTCTTACAATGGGCCCTGTCAATGACCTGAGTGGCCCTTTTTGTTCTATGTTCTTAAGTGTAGCCCTTATAATGGGTAGATATGGCTCAAGCCCTATACCTATCTCCCCCATTAAATCTTCTCCGGCATACATGAGTGCGCAGAACAGATTGCATACAAGGACTGCTGATAGGTGATAGAGAACCATATGTTCTCCCTTTATCTCAACAACCCTTTTACCGATCCTCCCTGCAATATACTGGAGTTTCTCAAGACAATTCTTGTGACCCTGGATAAATATATATGTATCCGGGAGCACGGCTATTGCGCTTTCTACATCAGGAAATGTCTGAAGGGGGTGCATGACCCCGAGCATGGCACCTTTTACATCAAGGGGCTCTAATATATGGGAAGAATGGGCACCGCTTGTATGGACAATATATTTTCCATAAAGTCTATCCATCTTTGTGTCCAATTCCCTGACAATATCCTTTATTATCCTGTCCTGTGTCGCAATTATTACTACATCAGATTTTTTTACCACCTCCACATTGTCATCTGTCAGCACAACCCCTTTTTCTCCCTTGAGATAAGTGGCTGCATTATCTAAGGCATGCCTATCCCTGTCAGATAAAGCAACCACATCAAGACTGTTTTTTAACATTATAAAGCTCGTGGAGATACCAACCTTACCTGCACCTATGACACCTATCTTCATATCTGTTACCCTCAAGCTATTGACCCTTACTATCACCGAATAGATTCCTTGGAAACTCTATTAAACCCCTCAGTATATTCAACGGAAGACTGCCTATGGTCTGTATATAACTCGTCTTAATCTCAGGGTCTTCTATGGGTCCTTTTACATCATAGACAGCATATATAAATCCCCTTTTTTTATCCTGTAAGATATTCTTCAGCACAGGTATGTTGCTTACAATCCTGTCAATGGTTACAAGGGGCGATACTGTTATCCTTGCATCTATTGTCTCATTAATAAGATTAAGGCTCCCCTGACCTGTTATAACCATGGCAGGGCTGTCGATGATGTAGTTGTCTGTCCTGAATATACCATTGTCTATTACAAAATTGGCGCCTGTTTTTTTATATTTGAAGCCCTCTGCCATTAAATCTACCCTACCCCTTAATAATTCATATACATTTAGTAGACCAAATATCTTGGATAGGAGATTCATCCTCTTTATTACACCGTCCTCACTGTATATGGTTGCCCTGCCCGATAATGTCCTGGTAAAATCCTTCATGCTATTGCCACTAAAATTTAAATCAAAAAAGACATATTCCTTTGATTCTATTATATGGGTCTTGGCGCCAAACATCTTTAAGAATTCACCGCTTGATATACCCTTCATCCTCCCGGTAATATTTATCCTGGGTATACGACCTGATAAATCCAGGGCCCCATGTCCCTCCATATCCCCATCAAGGGCATTTGCCCTCATCTCGGAGACATTAATCCTCCTGTCACCATAGACAGCCCTAAACAGTACATTGTTTCCCATCTTGTTGTATATATTGGCCTTTTTTGCCCTGATGGATATATCACCATAGGCCCTGGCCAATACAGTATCTGGCCTTAAGGGATAAATCTCTATCTCCCCTGGTGTCTCAAAATCACTATAATCGAGGTTTTCAATGTCAGCAGATATGGTGAACTCAGGGGCATGGATACCCTTAGATTGAATCTCAATGGCATTAAATAGGCTTTTACCGCATCTTATCCTGTTGCTTTTCATATAGAACCTGTCTCCATCAAAAACAGATTCAAGGCCTATCTCACTTAAGGGGCTCGGCAACCCGGGTATCTTAAGATATCCATTTTTTATATTCAGTGTCCCGTGTATCAGGGGCATCTTTCTTACAGGAAAGGCAGCCTCCTTAACAGTTATATCCATGTCTATTACACCCTTCGCTGCATCCTCATTGAAAAAAAACAGGTGGCCTACCTTATCTATCTCCGGAACCTTTAAGATTAAATGGACATCCCTGGCCATATTTTTTTTAAGCCTACCGGTTAATCTAAGGTTTATATCCTCAAGATTATAGTCAAGATGCTCAATCTCCATATCCCCATTTTTTTTAGAGGCTGTGATGCTTATGGTATTTTTTATGCCCTTGTTTTTTATTAAATAATTCTCATACCTATAATACATGTCATCCATATTGATAAAACCTGAGACCTGCATATCCTCTTGTTTTTTTTTAATCTCTAAATCCATATCTGCTGTCCCCTGTATATCAAAGGGCACCTTTATAAAAGGTTTAATATGTAATATATTAAGCTTACCCAGAATCCTTATACCGAGAAAATCCTTTCTCCACTTACCTTTTAGCTTTATACTGGTGTTATGTTTTTGAATCTCTAATGGGTCAAACTCTACTTCATCTTTGCTGAATCTGTATAACCCCTTTGCATTAAAAGAAAAGTTATTATACAGGACCTCACTGTTTATTAATGTACCCTTCCCGTTTAATCTGAATTCTCTGTCATAGCCCTGTTTTTCCAGTTCAAAACTCCCCTTTGAGAAACCCCTTTTAAACTTTATGCTGCCCAGGTCGAGCTTTGATGGTATATCAAGGAGATTAACAAAATAATTACCCTTCAGCTTTAAGCCTCTTTTGCCTGCTAAAGTCAATTCACCAGAGACATTATTAAATCTGCTCGTCTTATAAATCCCCTGGAAATCACCGAATTTGGCCATTGTTTCATCTATCACCAGACGACCCCCTACATGCTCTATCCCCATATCTTCATAGACAACAGCCACATCCTTTACATCGAGGTCACATAAAAAAGGGCTTTTTTTGCTGTATATCAATCTCTTGATGCTTACCTTTCCTTTTTCAATGGATTCCATGGCCTTGCCGGTCTGACTTGAAAGATATTCAAAGGACAGATAATCCTTGATGTCTTCCACATCAATGAAGCCTGAACTCAAGGCAATACCATCTAATTCTCTGGCCACTAATTTAATATCAACATCAAAGGGGGTATCCTTGAATTTTATCCCTGTAATCTTTATATCTGTCGAATTATTATAATGGCTTAAAGACAGGTTGCCCCTTATCTTTTTTATTATAAGAGGCTTAGATAAAAAACCTGCCTTTAATGAAAAATTATGGGCATCTACAGGGCCATTAACTGTGAGTTTACCTTTTTCATATACAAACCTGCACCTTGCATCAATATCCCCTTTAAGATACCCTGACCATATATCCCCTTTTAACCCTAATAAATCCGCATCCCCTCTTATCTCAAAATTTCTTCTCCTGTATACACCGCTACCGCTTGCCTTGATGGAACGGAAATAATAATCGTTCTTGACATCTATTTTAAATGTAAAGGGCTTTCTGTAGATAAGATTCCTTACCTCGATATCGTTTACAACAAATCTCTTGGACTCGTATCCAACAACTCCATTTTTGATGGATATAAGCTCGGCAGGAACAGTAAAAAAACGGGTCTTACTCTCCCCTTTAGTTTTTATGGATATGTCAAAATCAGATATAATGAGGCTGTTTAGATAGAGCCCTTTTTTTAACCCTGCTGATACATGTACAGTCTTTATTGAACCCTCTAAATCGCCACTTAGCCTAACCCCTGTTATCTCTAAACTTAATGCCTTATCCTGAAATCCTATACTGATACCTTCTATCTCTGCATTTCCGTTAATTGACTTTTCAAGGATGTATTTTAAGGCATAAGGGGACATGAGGCGTGCAGAAAACACAACAAGGAAGACAAAAAAAACAAATGCTGAGAGGATATATAAAAATCTCTTCATTACCGTGTTCTCGCCAGGGCAAAAAATATTATTGACTCAGGCATGGCCTTGGATATAGCCCAAGAGGCCTCATGGGCTGTATAACCTGTTGTAAATAGGTCATCAACAATGAGCACTTTTTTGCCTTTTATATGAGAGCCACTCTTGACGGCAAATGCACCTCTTATATTTTTTCTCCTCTCGTCTTTTGAAAGGGAATATTGGTCTTTTGTCTCCTTTATTTTGAAAAGAACTGAATGAAAGATCGGCCTACCGATTATATTAGATATCTCTTCAGATATTATAAAGGATTGATTGTAGCCCCTCTCTCTCAGCCTTTTTTCTGTTACGGGGATAGGAATTATGCAGTCAACCCTTTCCCTTAGCATTATTATTGAATCTTTTAATAGGGAAACAAGGTATCTACCCACCTCTGGCCTGCCGTTGAATTTAAATGTGTGGACAGCATCCCTTAGACGGTTTTCATATACAAATCCAAAATAACCCTCAGAAAACCCCCTCTTGTTCGTCAGACAATCACCGCATATTATACGCCTGCCAACATCATTACCGCATACAGGGCATACAGAGTTATGGTCGATTATCCTGAAGGAGTCCTGGCATGTCTTACATATTATCTCCCCCTTGATGCCACAGGCAGCACACGATTGATAATACACAATATCCAATAAATTCCTTGCCAGATTCCCTAATAGAGCTGCCATGGATTTTTTCCTATAATATGGGCAGAAAAAAATACGGATAAAAGGATAACAGAGGATCGGTTAAGACTATTATAAGGGTCTTCAAAGGTCTCACAATATGTTGAATTATTTGAATGATTGAAATTCATTTAATGATTTTCAAAGACCGTAACAGGTTAATACTAATATCCCTGTTCGTCCTCTATTGTCTCTTCTTTATCCCATTCATTCATCTCATATATTACCCTCAACTCAGATGAATCGCCAGAGACACTCTTTAGAAAATCTTCTGTTCTCACATTAATCGTATTCCAGCTAAAACAGGTTGTGCAGAAATCCTGCCACTCTTCTTTACTGGAATTACAATTATCGCATCTAAATGGTATATATACCTTCTCTATAGGGAATGCACGCCTGAATTCCTCTACTGCCTTAGCTATCTCCCCCCTGTGTATGTAAGCCTCAGCCATAGCCCTGTGTAGCCCCCCAAAGTCTATACCCTCTACGATTAATGCATTGAGCATATCTATGGCCTCATCGATCATCTCAAGCCTCAGACACAATCGCGCATATAAAAATGTAATCAAACGGTTTTTCGGGGACATATCCATTATCCTTCTATATATCTTCAGGATAACACCCGGATCTCCCCTGTCTATATACAGGTCTTCCATCTTGAGCAAAAAGATTATATGACCTGTTTTTGTATAGCCCCTGCCATAGACCCTACCTGCCTCATTTAATTTACCCATCTTCTTATAGACCTCAGCCAATAATAGATAGGCAGGGACGAACCTCTTGTCTTCCCCTATAATCTCTTTTAATTCCTTCATTATCTTTTCGCTGTTTTCTTCTCGACCCTTTGAATATGCGTCTAAGAGTCTTTCATATCTTATACCTATAAACCTCCTGTTTTCTTCCTGGTTTTTAACAAATCTCCTTATATTCTTCTCTATCTCGTATGCATTATCCCAGTCTCTCTGCTCTACATAGATATCCCTTAAAAGGTTCATGGCACCTATATTTGACTCATTTATAGTCAATATCTCTTTTAAATCCACCTCGGCATCCTTCAGGTTTTTTAATTCCTTATTTACCCGTGCCTTTTTAAAAAGTATACTCTCCTTTTTTCCCAGGTTTGTCTGGGCCTGCCTTAAGATATCAAGGGCATTGTCTAATTCCTTTGTTGATATATATATGTTTGCAAGATAAGTATATGGTCTTTCTATATCAGGATTTCTTCTTATCAGTCTATTTAAGCTCTCTATAGCCTTTTCCTTATCCCCTCTTAATACATATGCCTTCGCCTTTTCAAAGGACTCTGTAAACTCACCCATCCTCCTTTGTTTCCTGTTTTGCCTCCAGTTATCCAATACCCTTTTGAGGTCGAAAAAAAGGCCTATAACAATAGCTACCAGGATACCCAGGATAAAGGACAAGACTACAAAACCGGAGATACTCGTCTCATAATACTTACCATAACCTATATAAAGCCTTACGCTCTGGGGATTTAGATTATCCAGATAGATATACAGAAGGACGAAAACAAGAAACAACAGAATGAATATCTTATACCTCATAAAGCTACATGCCTTTCTGTTCTATTATCCTCTTGCAGTTTATACAATACCTTGCTACAGGATTTGCCTCAAGCCTTTTTTCGCTTATCTCTTCTTCGCACTCCTCACATATGCCATAGATACCGCTGTTTATCTTATCTATAGCACTGTCTATATCCTTCAGCAGTTTTATATCATTATCGCTTATACTCATCAATATATCAACATTATATGTATTGCTTGCGGCGTCAGCCATATCCTGTATACCATCTGTCCCAAGGGAATAAGAGTCCTCCTTGAGTTTCTTTGCCTTGTTCAGGATGTCCTTTCTCATCTCAAGGAGTTTCTTCTTAAAAAGCTCCAACTTTTCTTTGTCCATCAAACACCTCTATTTTACTTATTTTGTGCTTCCATTCTGTATTGTTTAGCCTCTATCCAGAGGCTTTCAAGGTCGTAAAGCTCTCTCAACTCTTCAAGAAATACATGTACTATCAGGTCATTATAGTCTATGATAACCCATCTACCTTCTTCGTATCCTTCTGTGAATAAAGGCTTTATGCCCCCGTCCTTCATGGACTTTTCAATATGGTCAGATATAGTCCTTACATGCCTCTCGCTTGTCCCGCTTGCCAATAAAAAATAATCAGCAATGTCTGTTAAACCTGTAAGCTCTAACAGCAATACATCCTTTGCCTTTTTCTCCTCAGCATATTGTCCACACATCCTTGCCTTTTCTAAAGTATCCACCTATCCCCTGTAAAGCCCCCGTCTATTAATATAATTCTCAACCTTCTCCGGTAAAAGGTATCTGATTGATCTATTTTCCTTTGCCAGCTCCCTTATCTTTGTAGAGGAGATATCCAGTTGGGTAATATTCTGCAGATATATATATCGACCTGATGTATGCTGGAATATATTCTGGTCTATCTGTTTCATCTCACCCTTTATAGCATCTGGAAATATCTCAATCCCCATCTTTTTTAAACCTACTGGCCTTATCATTACAATAAAATTCGTATGAAAAAAAATCTCTCTGTACCTGTGCCATGTATCAATCTCGGAAAAGGCATCTATACCTATAATAAAATACACATCCCCGTATTTTTTCTCAAACAAACATACTGTATCATAGGAATATGATATACCTCCCCTTTTAATCTCTATATCAGAGAATCTCATAAACCTGTTTCCCTTTATGGCAAGCCTTATCATATTCGCCCTGTCTTCAGTGTCAGCAATAAATTTATCGCGTTTATGGGGTGGTATATACACAGGGATAAAATAAACCGTATCCAAAAAAAACAACTCCCTTACTTCTTCCGCTGCTCTTAGATGACCATTATGGATGGGATCAAATGTCCCACCAAAAATACCCACCTTCATTATACCCTCATCTGTCCATCACCAAAGGCGATGAACTTGGTAACCGTCAGCTCCTCAAGGCCCATAGGACCGAATGCGTGAAGCCTTGAGGTGCTTATCCCCATCTCTGCCCCGAGTCCAAGCTGGAATCCATCGTTTAACCTAGTGGATGCATTAACAAGGACAAGGGAGGAGTTTACCTCCTTTATAAACCTCCATGCATTATTATAATCCCTTGTAATTATTGCCTCTGTATGTTCTGAGCCGTATTTTCTTATATGCCCTATGGCATCATCCATGTCCTTTACAATCTTTATAGAGAGGATATAATCGAGGTATTCCTGATACCAATCGTATTCATCAGCCTCTTCTATATCTTTCAGTATAGTCCTCGTCTCCTGACAGCCCTTTATGACAACGCTGTTCTCCTTAAATAGTCTTGCCATTTCTGGCAGGAATTCCTGGGCAATAGACCTGTGGACAAGGAGCGTCTCCATGGCATTGCATGTGGCAGGTTTCTGGACCTTGGCATTGAGACAGACCTTATATGCCATATCCAAATCTGCCGACTCATCTACATATATATGACAGACCCCCTTATAGTGTTTAAGGACAGGGATGCTCGAGTGCTGGACCACATTCCTTATAAGGGATTCGCCGCCACGGGGTATGACAAGGTCAATATAATCGTCCATCTCTAAAAGCTTGTAGATATAATCTCTATCCCCGGTCTCTATAAAGCCAACGCCCTTCTCTGTAACAGACTCTTCATTTAGAGCAGATTTTATAAGATTATATAATGCCGCATTAGAGTATAGGGCCTCTGACCCGCCCTTGAGTATCATGGCATTACCACTTTTAAGGCAAAGGGAAAATGCCTCAACGGTCACATTGGGTCGTGATTCATATATGATAAATATAACACCTATGGGTATCCTCATCCTGCCTACCAGCAGGCCGTTGGGTCTTCTCCATGTCTTAACTATCTCTCCCACAGGGTCTGGCAGGTTGACTACATCATCTATGCTTTTAACCATCTCTTTTATAACCTTTTCATCTACCTTAAGACGGTCTATAATACTCTTCTGTAGACCAGCACCCTGGGCCTTTTCTATATCTTTTTTATTCTCCTCGATGATATAATCCTTTTTTTCAGTCAAAAGTCTCTTGAGTTCTAAAAGCACCCTGTTTTTTTTCTCTGTGCTCAGGTGTGCAAAAATCTGAGAGGCCTGCCTTGTTTCCCTTGCTAAGTCTTCTGGTTTCATAATATCACCATATTGTCTCTATGTATTATTTCATCCGTGTATTTATATCCAAGTTTCTTCTCTATATCAACACTTTTTATCCCCTTAATCTTATTGATGTCTGAAGATGAATAATTTGTAATCCCCCTTGCAATTACCCTGCCTTTTATACCTTTCAGTTCAACGCAATCACCCCTTGAGAACTCGCCAACAGTGCCTATAATCCCAGAAGGCAGGAGGCTCTTTCCCCTGTCTATAATTGCCTGAGTTGCCCCTTCATCAATATCTATATAACCCTTTATTTTATATGCAAATGCAGTCCACCACTTGTTCCTTGCAATCTTGCCCCTGGGGAGAAATAGTGTCCCTATCTCCTCTCCTGTTATGACCCTCGGTATAATATCTTTTATATCACCCTTGACAATCCTCGTTGGTATACCGTAATAACCTGCTTTTTTTGCTGCCTCAAGCTTGCTTACCATACCACCGATGCTCTTTTCACTCCTTGTACCACCCGCTGTCTTCTCTATATCCTTGTCAATCCTCTCCACGAGCTTTATTATCCTTGCATCCGGATACCTCTTGGGGTCTTTTTCGTATAGCCCTTCCACATCCGATAAAAGCAAAAGCAGATCAGCATTGGAGATCTGGGCTATCAAAGCAGAGAGGTTGTCGTTATCCCCGAATTTTATCTCTTTGAAGGAGAGTGCATCATTCTCATTTATTACAGGGACGATATCCATATTTATCAAGGCATTTAAGGTATTCATCAGATTAAGGCATCTATTTTTACTTGCTATATCCTCATGGGTTAACAGTATCTGTCCTATCTTTATGTCTTTTTTTTCAAAAACATCCAGATACATCTTCATTAAAAGCACCTGACCTATTGATGCCAGTGCCTGCCTTTTCTCTATCTCTTTTGGCTTTTTCTTGAGGTTCAATATCTCCATACCACAGGCTATGGCACCACTGGTAACAATCACAGGTTTTACCCCTTTTCTCTGGATTGCCTTAATCTGTTCCCCAATGCTATCGATCATTTGGATACTTATCCTTTTCCTGTCATCGAGGAGGACAGATGTGCCAATCTTTATGACAACCCTTCTGGGCTTTGATGGGTTATATTTTTCATCTTTTTTTAGTCTTTCTAATCTTTGCATGTCTTATACCCTGCTATTTTTTTGTATGGCCAGGGTTTTATCCTTTATGTAACTTTTTAGACCCTCTATACCATCTCCTTTTAATGCACTGATTTTTATTACCTCCATGCCTCTCTCTGCGAAAAAATTAACCCATCTCTTGCTCTCCTCATCTCCTACAAGGTCAATCTTATTGAGCACTACGGTTCTATTTTTTTCAAGGATCTCCTTATTATACGATGATAACTCGTCGAGGAGCATTACATAGTCTTCCCATACCGTGGGAGATGATACATCGAGGACAAAAAGAAGGGCTCGGCTCCTCTCTATATGTTTTAGAAACGTAAGACCCAGTCCCCTGCCCATAGATGCCCCGTTAACAATACCCGGGATATCTGAAAAAACAATGTTCATGTTTTCGTCACTTAAAACACCGAGGTTAGGGGTAAGGGTTGTAAAAGGGTAATCCCCTATCTTTGGCCTCGCATTGGTCAAACGTGATATGAGGGTTGATTTACCTGCGTTTGGCAACCCTACAATACCTATATCGGATAGAAGTTTAAGGTTTAGAAACAACACCCGCTCCTCCCCTTCTTCACCCTCTTCAAATTCCAATGGGGCCCTGTGCACCGGGGTCGCGAAACGGGCATTGCCTCTTCCGCCCCTGCCACCCCTTGCTACCACAAAAGTGTCACCGTCGATTGTTATATCGTATATGGGATTGGTATATCTCTTGTCGTAAATTATTGTGCCCAAAGGAAGGCTTATAAGGATATCCCTGCCGTCTCTTCCTTTTTTATTTCTACTGCTGCCTGGTTTACCATTTTCAGCCCTGTATAGACGTTTATATCTAAAATCTGCCAGCGTGGAGAGGTCTTTTTTTCCAACTATGATTACATCCCCTCCCTTTCCGCCATCGCCTCCGTCAGGACCCCCTTTTGGGACAAATTTCTCTCTCCTGAAGCTTACACAGCCTCTGCCACCTCTACCTGCCTTTACATATATCTCTGCTTCATCTATAAACTTCATTCAGCAGGGTATATACTCACCCTCTTTTTACCGGCACTATCCTCAAACCTTACCACACCGTCTATTAAGGCAAACAATGTGCAGTCCCTTCCCATACCAACATTTCTCCCCGGGTGTATCTTTGTGCCGTGCTGTCTCACTATAATGCTACCTGCCCTGGCTGTCTGTCCACTGAAGAGCTTTACGCCAAGTCTCTGGCCCTGACTGTCTCTCCCGTTTCTTGAGCTCCCTCCTGCCTTTTTATGAGCCATATTAAGCCTCCATGTAAATCTTTTCTACCAGTAATTCAGTAAAGTGCTGACGGTGCCCGATTTTCTTTTTATAGTCTTTTCTCCTTTTATACTTAAAGACTATAACCTTTCTACGTCTACCCTGTCCTAAAACCCTGCCGCTTATATAAGCACCTTCTACATAAGGGTTGCCTATAATGGTATTTACACCGTTGTTTACAGCTAATACCTCTTTAATCTTGACCTCTTCTCCATCAGATACAGGGAGCTTTTCAAGTTTTATCTTCTCGCCCTCTGTAATCTTGTATTGTTTCCCACCGTTTTCTATAATCGCATACATAACATACCTCTATAGCTTAGTTTTGAAAAAAACTACTTATAATATGATAAAAACCATTGAAAAGTCAATGACAAAACATACAGGACAGGGGTAATTATAGACCATAGACATTAGATTAAAGACTATACACTAAAACACCACACTATTTTGAAAAAGATGGGCATCCCCTAGTGTATAAAAGATATCTCATTAGTTTGCATATCTAAAACATAACACCTTATGGTCTTTATCGCCTATCAGGACAGGGGTATCTTTTTTACATCTATCATTTCTGATACTGCACCTGGGGAAATATGGACAACCCTGGGATATATCGGTGTTGTAATCCACCTCTTTCTTGAAGAAATCACCTTTTATGGAATCTATTAGCATCTGTGTATATGGATGCAAGGGGTTATAAAACACCTCTTGTTTACTCCCTGTCTCTACAACCATTCCTTTATACATGACCATAATATCATCTGAGATAAATCTAACTATGTTTAAATCATGGGAGACAAAGAGCATGGATATGCCTGTCTTCTCCTTTATATCCAAAAAAAGGTTGACTATCTGTGCCTGTATGGATACATCGAGGGATGAAACAGGCTCATCAGCCACTATAAGAGATGGGTTTGTGGTGAGTGCCCTGCCAATGGCAACACGCTGCCTCTGCCCACCACTCATCTCGTGGGGATATTTTTCTATAAAATCCTCATTAAGCCCTACATCCATAAGTATTTCTATAACCCTTTCCCTTACACTATCCCTGCCTACAATACGATGAAACAAGAGCGGTTCTGACAGGGTTTCATAAACCTTTTTCCTTGGGTTCAGGGATGAATATGGGTCTTGGAAGATTATCTGCATATCCCTCCTCAGGCTCCTCAATTCGTTCTTTTTTACATCCATTAGGTCCTCATCCTTAAAAAAAACACGGCCGCTATCCGGTTTTTCAAGGAACAGTATGCACCTTGCAAGGGTGCTCTTACCTGAACCACTTTCACCCACTATACCCATTGTAGAACCATATTTTAAATCAAAGGACACAGAATCTACTGCCCTTATAATCTCCCTATCCCTTGAAAATAAAGACTTCTTTACCTCATATCTCTTTTTCAGTTCTGATACAGATAACAGCGGACCCATCTATCCTCACCTATTTTTTTAGCCTCTGGCTCATTTTTTTTGCATATTGGCATGACATACATACAACGGGGGTGAAATTTGCAACCCTCTGGCAAATCAGACAATTTTGGTACAAAACCGGGGATGGCCTTTAGTCTCGTCTCATCGCCCTTGAAGGCAAAAATAGAGTCAAGTAGCCCTCTGCTGTATGGATGCAAGGGTTCACTAAAAAAATCCTCTACTGACCCTACTTCGAGTATCCTGCCTGCATACATAATGCACACATAATCCCCGAATCTTCTCATTATATTCAGATTGTGGGTTATAAACAACATGGACATACCCTGTCCTGAAATAAGCTGCCTCAATAGATAGAGTATCTGGGATTCTGTGGCAACATCAAGGGCTGTAGTTGGCTCGTCTGCTATCAATAAAGAGGGGTTACAGGATATGGCTATTGCTATCAAAACCCTCTGTCTCTGCCCACCACTTAACTGGTGGGGATATTGAATATACCTCTTTTCAGGGTCTTCAAAGCCCACCTGTCTTAGAAGCTCAAAGACCCTCTGTTTTATATCTGACCTGGATAGGTTGTTGTGAAATGCAATGGTCTCGCCTATCTGCTCCCCTATCCTTATAACAGGGTTTAATGCGGTCATGGGCTCCTGGAATATCATCCCTATTCTATTGCCCCTTATAGATTCCATCTCTTTTTTTGTAAGGTTAAGGAGGTCTCTACCCTCAAAAATGATATTGCCCCTGGTTATTCTTCCGGGTGGTGGGACAAGCCTCAATATAGACATGGCTGTCATGGTCTTTCCAGAGCCACTCTCACCGATTAGGCCCAAGACCTTGCCCTTTTCTATATGGAAACCCACATCATCCACAGCCTTTATTGTGCCTGAATCTGTAGAGATTTCAGTATGTAATCCGGAGATTTTTATGGTAATTTCCTTCACCTTTAAAAACTCTTTGATTATTTTAACCCTATGCATTATACTAATCCCATAAAAAATGGCAAGCCTTTTGTGGGCTATATTTTTAATCTTCTTTATTTTTGTAAATAATACCCAAGCTATGGAGACAATAAAACTACCTGAATTTGAAGACAATAAACCTATTTATTTCAAAGAGCTTCTGAACAAAAGGCACACTGTGAGGTCCTATAAAAAAAACAAACCCCTCCATCTTATGGACCTTTCATATATACTCTGGACAGCCTATGGCTTTAAAAAAGACGGTGGACGTGTTGTCCCATCTGCAGGGGCATTGTATCCCCTTGACATATACATAGCCTGTGGGGATATAGATGTGAGAGAGGGTGAAAGGCTACCTAAAGGCCTGTATCATTACCTGCCTGAAATGCACGGGTTAAAAATTTTAAAGACGAATGATATAAGAAAAGATATAGCAAAGGCAGCATTATCACAGATGTGGATGGCAGAGGCACCGTGTATGATTATCATTACTGCTGAATATGAAAGGATTACATTCAAATACCGGGAAAGGGGTATCAGATATGCATTCATGGAGGCAGGGAATGTCTCACAGAATATCTTCCTTTCTTCGTTTAATAAAGGTCTTGGTTGTGGTATAGTAGGTGCTTTTGATGACAATGCCTTAAAGGCTGTTTTGGGGATTAAAATATCCCATGAGCCAATCCTTGTTATGCCTGTTGGATATAAATAAAAAGAGATAGAAGAGGAGTTTTTATGATAGAGACGGATATAAAAGAAGGTCTTACCTTTGATGATGTGCTTTTGGTCCCATCCATGAGCAAAATAATGCCCAAGGACACGGACATATCCACATTTCTGACACCCAGGATAAAGCTCAACATACCCCTTATAAGCGCAGCCATGGATACAGTAACCGAGGCAAAGACAGCCATATGTCTTGCCCAGGAAGGAGGTATGGGCATAATACACAGAAATATGGATGTGGCAGAACAGGCCCAGGAGGTAGAAAAGGTTAAGAAATCAGAAAGCGGTATGATAATAGACCCCATTACCATAAGACCGGAACAGAAGATAAAAGATGCCCTTGACCTGATGGCAAGATACAGGATCTCAGGCATACCAGTAACAAGGGGTACCAAACTCGTAGGTATCATAACAAATAGAGATTTGAGGTTTGAGACAAACCTTGATGAGACAGTAGATAATGTAATGACAAAGGAGAACCTCGTAACAGTCAAAGAGGGGATTAGCCTCGAGGAATCAAAGAGTATCCTCCATAAACACAAGATAGAAAAACTCCTTGTAGTAGACGATGGATTCAACCTGAAGGGGCTCATAACCATTAAGGATATAGAAAAGATGAGGAAATACCCCAATTCCTGCAAAGACCACCTGGGCAGATTAAGGGTAGGTGCAGCAGTAGGTGTAGGCCCTGACAGGGATAGAAGGGTTGATGCCTTACTCAGGGCAGGGTGCGATGTAATAGTCATTGATACAGCCCATGGACATTCAAAGAACGTGATAGAGTCCATAAAGGAGATAAAGAGAAATTATAAGGATGTCCAGCTTGTGGCAGGCAACATCGCCACTGCAGAGGGCTGCGAGGAGCTCATAAAGGCCGGTTGTGATGGTGTAAAGGTGGGTGTTGGGCCAGGCTCCATATGCACAACAAGGATAATAGCAGGTGTAGGCGTCCCGCAGATAACTGCTATTATGGAGGCGGCAAGGGTTGCAAAAAAATACGGCATACCCATTATTGCCGACGGTGGAATAAAATTCTCAGGCGATGTGACAAAGGCTATAGCTGCCGGGGCAGACTGTGTCATGGTAGGTAACCTCTTTGCCGGGACAGATGAGACCCCGGGTGAGATGGTCCTCTATCAGGGCAGGACATACAAGGTCTACAGGGGTATGGGCTCCCTTGAGGTCATGAAAGAAGGCAGGGCAAAGGACAGATATTGTATAGATGAGAATGAGATGGAATCAAAGCTTGTCCCGGAGGGTATAGAAGGGAGGGTTCCATATAGGGGCTCCCTTTCTGTGGTGGTTCAACAGCTTGCAGGGGGGCTAAGGGCAGGCATGGGCTATGTGGGTTGTCAGAACATAAAAGAACTCCAGGCAAAAAGCAGGTTCTTGAGGATTACTTCTGCAGGATTGAAAGAAAGCCATGTCCATGATGTAATAATAACAAAAGAGGCGCCAAATTACAGGATAGAATAATGGATTATCATAGGGAACTTATTGCAATACTCGACTTTGGGTCACAGTATACACAACTCATAGCAAGAAAGGTAAGGGAACTAGGTGTCTACTGTGAGATATACCCATACAATCAAGATATCAACACAATAAAAAAATTAAAAACAAAAGGCATAATCCTATCAGGGGGACCTAGTAGCGTTACAGAGGATAATGCACCCATAATGGACAGAGAATTATTGGAACTGGATATCCCTATACTGGGCATATGTTATGGATTACAGCTTATAACAATGCTCTGTAAAGGCGAGATCTCCAAATCACTAAAGAGGGAATACGGTAAGGCACATATATTCATCGATGAAAAAGACCCATTGCTAGAGGGCTTAAGTAATGGTGATATAGTATGGATGAGCCATCAGGACAGGATATTCAGATTACCAGAGGGATTTAAGTCTCTTGCCCATTCTGATAACTCACCTTTTGCTGCCATCAGGTCTACAGAAAGAAACATATATGGGGTTCAGTTCCATCCTGAGGTCCATCATACCCCTAAAGGTAAGACACTGCTGAACAACTTTTTATACAAGATATGCAGGTGCGAGGGGCTGTTTTCCCCTAAATCATTCGTAGAGACAGCAATAGCAGATATAAAGGAGAGAACCGGGGACGGGAATGTTATATGTGCATTGAGCGGCGGTGTTGATTCCTCTGTTGTGGCAACCCTTATACACAGGGCAATAGGTGACAGACTCCACTGTGTCTTTGTAAACAACGGTGTATTAAGAAAAAACGAGGTTGAAGAGGTCATAGAGGCATTTCAGGACAAGCTCCATATCAATCTCAGATATATCAATGGAGAGGATAGGTTTTTAAATGCACTGAAAAAGGTAAAAGACCCGGAGAAAAAGAGAAAGATAATCGGGAGGTTATTTATAGAGATATTCGAGGAAGAGGCACACAAGGTAGGTGATGTCCAGTTTCTCGCCCAGGGAACACTATATCCTGATGTTATAGAGAGCGTATCCTCCAAGGGACCATCAGCAACAATAAAAAGCCATCACAATGTAGGCGGGCTTCCAAAAAGGATGAGGTTAAAGCTTATAGAGCCATTAAGGGAACTCTTCAAGGATGAGGTGAGACAGGTGGGCAGGGAACTGGGTATACCGGAAAATATCATAAACAGACAGCCCTTTCCCGGGCCTGGCCTTGCCATAAGGATTATCGGTGAGGTAACAAAGGATAGGCTCGACATATTAAGAGAGGCAGATAGCATTGTAAGGGAGGAGATAGAAAAAAACAAAAAATTCAAGAACATATGGCAGTCTTTTGCCATACTCATCCCTGTAAAAACAGTGGGTGTTATGGGTGATGAAAGGACCTATGCTAATGTAATAGCCATAAGGGTCGTAGAGAGTGAGGATGCCATGACAGCAGACTGGACAAGGCTACCCTATGAGATACTGGATAAGCTCTCAAGAAGGATAATAAACGAGGTCCACGGTGTAAACAGGGTGGTCTATGATATATCATCTAAACCACCAAGCACAATAGAGTGGGAATAATGAACGAGTTCGTCCATCTCCATCTTCATACACAATTTAGCCTCCTTGATGGTGCCATAAGATTCGAGCCACTCTTCCAGCTCGCCATGGCATACAAAATGAATGCCTGCAGCATTACAGACCATGGCAACATGTTTGGTGTAATAGACTTTTATTTCAGTGCCCAGGAGGCAGGGATAAAGCCCATCATAGGGTGTGAGGCATATATTGCCCCGAAATCCATAAGTGAGAAAAAGGCCAAAGGTGAAGACAATGCCTACCATATAATACTCCTTGCCATGAACAATAACGGTTATAAAAATCTCGTAAAACTCATGAGCATCGCCCAGTTCGAGGGCTTTTACTATGTCCCCAGGATAGACAAAGAGATACTTAGGCAATACAGTGAAGACCTCATATGCCTTACAGCCTGCATAAAAGGGGAGATACCTAATTCTATCCTAAAGGGGAACGAGAAACAGACCAAGGAGCTGGTAGAGCAATATCTGTCCATCTTCGGGGACAGGCTTTTCTTTGAACTACAGGACAATGGCTTAGAGGAACAGAGGATTGTAAACGAGAGGCTTATTAATCTCTCAAGATATTATAATGTCCCCATTGTGGCAACAAATGACTGCCACTACCTTAAAAAAGAGGAATCAAAGGCCCATGAACTTCTCCTGTGCATCCAGACCGGGAAAAAGCTGAGCGATACAGATAGGATGAGTTTTAAGAGTGAGGAGTTCTATTTCAAGTCACCGGAAGAGATATACAATGCCTTTTCAGGCTACCCTGATGCCCTGAAAAATACCATAAAGATCGCAGAGATGTGTAATGTGCATATAGATACAGGGACATACCATTTCCCTGATTTTAAGACACCGGATAATATGGATATAAATGAATATTTCGAGAAAGAGTGCATATCGGGGTTTGAAAAAAAGCTAAAGAAGATTAAGTCATCTTATGACTCTTTCTCTGATGACCTTATGGCTCGATATAAAAACAGGCTGGAATATGAGATAAAGGTCATAAAAGAGCAGAGATTTGCAGGATACTTCCTCATCGTTGCTGACTTCATAAGACATGCAAAAGAAAACCGTATACCTGTTGGTCCTGGAAGGGGCTCAGCAGCAGGGAGCCTTGTTGCATACTGCCTTGGCATTACAGAGATAGACCCGATAAGATACAATCTCCTCTTTGAGAGGTTCTTGAATCCAGAGAGGATAAGTATGCCTGATATAGATGTGGATTTCTGCAAAAAAGGGAGAGATGATGTAATCAGATATGTCATTGATAAATATGGCAAAAACAATGTGGCACAGATTATAACATTCGGGACAATGCAATCAAGGGCTGCTGTCAGGGATGTGGGCAGGGCCCTCGGTATACCCCTTGGAGAGGTGGACAGAATAGCAAAACTCATACCCCTTATGAGTAAGAGCATTAGAAATGCAATAGATACAGAGCCACAGCTAAAGGAACTCTATGAAAAGGACCGCAATGTAAAGGAGCTCCTCGATAGTGCATCTGTCCTTGAGGGTCTTGCGAGACATGCCTCTATCCATGCAGCAGGGATAGTTATATCCAATAAAGAGCTTACAGAACACCTTCCTTTATATAAGGGTCAGAAGGGTGAGAGGGTTACCCAGTATACCATGAAGACCATAGAGAAGATAGGTCTCATAAAGATGGACTTCCTTGGGCTCGAGACACTCACCCTGATAGATAACGTGATAAAGATGCTGGAAAAAGACGGCATAAATATAGATATGGACAATATACCCCTTGATGATGCCAAGACATATGAACTACTGTCATCAGGTGATACATCAGGTGTATTCCAGCTTGAAAGCCGTGGGATGAGGGAGCTCCTTGTAAAGCTAAAACCATCTAAATTCGATGATATCATGCCCCTTATTGCCCTGTATAGACCGGGACCCCTAAAAAGCGGTATGGTAGATGAGTTTATAAAGAGAAAAAATAACCCCTCCATCATAAAATATGAGACACCTCTCCTTGAGGATATACTAAAGGATACATACGGCGTCATCATCTACCAGGAACAGATAATGAAGATTGCCCAGGTCCTGGCAGATTTCTCCATAAAAGATGCAGATGCCTTGAGAAAGGCCATGAGCAAAAAGATACCGGAACAACTGGAGAGATACAGCGAGCAGTTCATAGCAGGGGCCATGTCCAAGGGGATATCAAAGGAAACCGCAGAGAAGATATACAATATAATCCGTCAGTTTGGAGAGTATGGCTTCAACAAGTCCCACAGCACAGCATACGGCCTTATTGCATATCAGACTGCATATCTCAAGGCAAACTACTACATCTACTATCTCACCGCCATGTTAACAACAGAGGTCAACAATACAGACAAACTAATCAAATATATAACCGAATGCCGTGAATCCGGGATAGAGGTCCTCCCCCCTGATATAAATAAGAGCGAGAAGGATTTTAAGATAGAGGACGGAAAGATAAGGTTTGGGCTATCCGGTATAAAAAATGTGGGAGATGCTGCCCTTGATAACATCCTGACAGTAAGAGAAAAATTAGGGGGTTTTAATTCCTTTAATCAGTTCTGCGATACCATAGATTCAAGAAAGGCAAATAAAAAGGTATTGGAGAGCCTTGCCAAGGCAGGCTGCTTTGATAAAATGGGGCTTAAGCGCTCGCAGATTCTCTATCTAATAAAAGAAAAGACAGATAGGCCACAAAAAAAGGGTGAAAAAAACGGGATACAGCCTTCCCTGTTCGGGGATGACAATGACTTTGGCCATACCCCATATGCACCGGATGTCCCTGATTTAGATGAGCTATCCTATAGAGAGATACTGGCAGGGGAGAAAGAGGCATTTGGTTTTTATTTCAGCCAGCACCCCCTAAAGCCCTTTGAAAAGATAATCAAGGTTATAACGAAATATGATACCCAGAGCATAAAGGAGCTGGATATCCAGGAGGATGTGGATATTGTGGGTATGATAAACAGCATTAAAGAGCTCACCACAAAAAAAGGTGACAAGATGGCATACGTAAATCTCGAGGATACAAATGGTATACTGGAGGCTATTGTATTCCCGGATGTCTATGCCAAAAATATTGAGCTTTTAAAAAGTGAAAAACCACTGGTTTTTAGTGGCTCTATAGAAAAGATAGAGGAAGGGAAAGCAAAAATCAGGACAAAAAAGATTGTCCCCCTTGAAGAGATTGCAAAAAAAATGACTAAAGCGATTGTAATAAGAATAGATTGTAAGGTATTCAAGAGAGATAATCTAAAAACGCTAAGGGACATGCTATCAACCATGCGAGGTGTCACAAAGACCTTTATAGAACTCCAGTTAAACGGAGATGTCCAGCGATTAAACATCCCTGAGATAAGAATAGATTTAGACAGGATAAACATACTTACAAAACACTTTCCCCATGGACTAAAGATAGAAGAGATAGTAGAGAAGGATGCCCATGAGATTTTACTTAGATTTTGAAAAGAGACTTGAACCCTATGAGAGAAGGATAAATGAGATAAAAAAATTTTATAGTGCCAGTGACCCCCGTTATACAAGGGAGATACAGTCTATAACCAAAAAAATTGCAAAATTAGAGAAAGAGATATACGGGGAACTAACCAACTGGCAGAGGTCTCAGCTCTCAAGACACCTAAACAGACCCCACACCCTTGATTATATAGAAAACATATTTACCGACTTTGTGGAATTCCACGGTGACAGAAAATTCAAGAACGACCCTGCTGTTGTTGCGGGTTTTGCGAGGTTCGGGGGGAATAGTGTTGCTGTTGTTGGTCACCAAAAGGGAAAGGATGTAAGGGAGATGGCATATAGAAATTTCGGCATGTCCCATCCTGAGGGCTACAGAAAGGCAGTGAGGGTCATGGAGCTTGCCAACAGATGGGGAAAGCCCATTGTAACATTTATCGACACACCCGGGGCATTTCCCGGTATAGGTGCTGAGGAAAGGGGTCAGGCAGAGGCAATAGCATCGAGTATAGAATTTATGTTCTCCCTTTCAGTACCAGTGATAACCGTTGTAATAGGAGAGGGTGGAAGCGGAGGTGCCCTTGCCATTGGTGTGGGGAATATAATACTCATGCTTGAGAATGCCACATACTCTGTTATATCACCAGAGGGTTGTGCAGCAATACTCTGGAGGGATGGGTCAAAAGGCCCCCTTGCAGCAGAGGCATTAAAACCAACCGCCAACGACCTCTTTAGGCTAAATGTAATTGACGAGATAGTAAAAGAGCCCTTTGGGGGTGCCCACAGGGACTGGAGCCAGACATTTGATAATCTAAGACCCCTTCTGTCAAAATATCTCAAGGAACTCTCACCACTGCCAGCCCATGATCTGAAAAAGATGAGATATGAAAAATTCAGAAAGATGGGTATATTCGAGGAGAAGTGATGAAAAAGATAGAGATGGATATAACAGGTGTCCTATCAAGGACCATTGGAGAACACGGAATAGAAGAAAAAGACCTTTATGATACCTCCATGAGATTAGATGACTTCAAAAAAAAGGTCTATAAATCCCCCTACCCTTTTATGGACTTTGGGCTTCTTAAGTCTCACATAGGGGAGATAAAAAAAATTGCAGACTCTGTAAAAAGGTTTAAAATTAAGAATCTCGTTATCCTCGGTATCGGTGGTTCATCCCTTGGGACAGAGACGATATTCCATGCCCTGCTCCACCCTTTTCACAACCTCGATACAAAAAACCGGGAAGGTAAACCAAGATATTTTATCCTGGATAACATAGACCCCCATAAGATTAACAAGGTCTTAGAGATAGTAGAAAAAGACAGAGACAAGACCCTCCTTATAGTCATAAGCAAATCAGGGGAGACCCCTGAGACCATGTCCCAGTTCATGCTCTTTAAAGAGGTCCTCAGATCAACAAAAAATTACACAGAGAGGATAGTTGTCATTACAGACAGTAAAAAGGGGATGCTAAGGGAGATAGTAAAAAAAGAGGGCTATCCATCTCTTTCTGTCCCGGAAGGTATAGGTGGCAGGTTCTCTGTCCTTACCCCTGTTGGTCTTTTCCCATCGTCTGTTATGGGTATAGACATAGAAGAGATGTTAAGGGGCGCTGAAGACATGTACGGCTATATTAAGAAAACCCCATACAGAAAAAATATGGCGGTAATACTGGCGGCCATATTATACCTTATGGATATACAAGGGAAAAAGATGCACGTGATGATGCCTTACTGTGAGCGTCTGTCTGCATTTTCTGACTGGTTCAGACAACTTGAGGCAGAAAGTCTCGGTAAGGCAGGCAATGGTCCTACCCCTATAAAATCCATAGGTGTAACTGACCAGCATTCCCAGTTACAGCTTTATATAGATGGGCCTAAAGATAAATGCATTACCTTTCTATACCACGGAGGTGAAAAGAGGGGGATACCTGACAGCATTCCCTATATAACAGATTTGGAATACCTTGCAGGAAAAGACATGAAAGACCTCTTTTATGCAGAGTTTTTAGGCACGAGGCGATCCCTTATCGAGGCAAGGACACCAAGCCTCACCATAACAGTCCACGAGATAAACGAATATACCTTAGGTGCCATGTTTTTTCTCTATGAGATGGTAATTGCATTGATGGGCCATATATATAATATAAACGCCTTTGACCAGCCTGGAGTCGAGCTTGGCAAGATATACACAAAGGCTGTTATGGGCAAAAAAGGTCTTGAAAAACAGAAAAAAACTATAGAAAAAGACCTCACAACAAAAAAGCATCTAATAGGTTTTTAGCATTATATGGTCTAAATCAGACGGTATCTATGTAAGATGCCACAGTCATCCTTGCCTTTTCTACGTTTTTTAGAAGTTCTGTTGTGATGATGCCTTCGAGGTTTTTATCAATGCCGAACATCTCAAAATACTCAGGCAGAATAGGCATTATCTGTTTATCTTCACCGCTATAACCCATTGCCTTTGCCACAAGATCTGCAAGGCACAATACAAAACACTGTTTTAAATACCCCTCAGGGATAGAATGGGGAGGAAAAAAACAAGGATTGTGGTGGTATTCTATGCCCTTTACTATAAGCTCAGGGAGCCGCCAGTGGCTTGCAATGTAGGCGCCGGCCACACAGTGGTTTATCCCGTATCTATGTTCTTCCTTTATAAGATTCGGTATATCCGATACTATCTCTATGCTGTCTTCTATATTTATAAGATAAAATTTTCCTATATCGTGGAGAAGCCCGGAGGTTGCCAGGTCATATTCAGAAAGACTAAAAAGGTGCTTTCCAATAAAGCCTGCACAGGCAGATACCATAGCAGAGTGACCCCATATCTTTAGATGTCTTTCAGCATCAGATTCCCCTTGTTTTTGCATGGTATTGTGGAGGGTTTCATGGAATACAAGGGCCCTCACATTGTTATATCCCAAAAGGGTGATGGCCCTGCCTATGGATGTAATCTTCTCTGGCAGAGAAAAATAAACAGAATTGACCGTCTGGAGTATCTTTGCAGAGAAAACAGGGTGTGTGCCCACTAAAGACACAATCTCTTTTAAGTTTGATTCGGGATTCAAAAGGAGATTCATAAGCCTCATGGAATTTGATGGAATCTGTGGAATTAAGCCTATCTTGCTCTCAAGATTCTTTCTAACATCTTCGTCTATCTGTTCCACCCTGGAAGGATAGATATTCTTTCCCATCTCAACATACTCGATATTTCCAAGAATGATTTTTGGGTCTATGACTTTAGTGGATATAATTTTAGGTGTTTGGCCCTCTATTGACTTATATCCTGAGGCTGTAGGTTGTGATGGCCTGGTCTCTGATTTAGGCTTACCAGTGGTAAGGTCGCTACTTCTTTTGGTATATGTATCGTCTTGGGGTTTTTCTTTTTTCTTAAAAGCAAAAAGCAATACAATAAATGCAACGACTATTAAAGCTAAAAATATAATAATCTTCATTTGTTATTACATACCCAAGGGCATTACCCTATCTTTAGGTTTTACAATCCCACACCGTTACCGTCTGAAAACTGCTCACATGGACACAATAGGCAATATCCACGGCTATCAATGCAGTGGTGTCTGCATTTACAAAATCCTCAAGGTCACGGTGTTTTTGCACATATATCCCCTTCATCTCATCCATGGTCTTCCCTTTTTTTAGAACCCTTGCCTTGCCCACAATGGTTACAGCCTCAGTATCCATAAGGCTACCTGTTGTTCTCGCTCTATTGTCAATGAGAAGGGCCACAGATCTTGAACGCTGTATATTTCTGAATTTTTTCGTTTTCCTCGGGGTGGCAAAAACAACTGTCTTTAGATCATGGGTTAAGACAAAATTAACAAGGGAGGTATAGGGGGTATCATCCCCCCATGTGGCAAGGACAGCGATATTCTCCGTACTATTTAGATATCTTATTCTATCAGGGACAGAGACAAAACCTTTTACAGTATTTAACGGGATATCTTTTTTATCTCTCATTATCCTCTATGATTACTATATTTTCCATCAATAATTCAAGATTTACTTTGACCTACTAAATAGAAAACCGTAAAATCTGAAAACCAAAAAAACATCATAGACCCGGTTGAATTTAAATCAACCAGTAATTATATTTTAATATCACTGCTGTCCAAAATACCACAAATTCACTAATCACCTCCAATAAAATCAGCTTGTTGGACGGATAAAATCTCATATTTAAAATCAGGTTGGTTCAATAGTTGTTTATTATAATGCATTCTGCTGTCCAGGTTATTTAA
>JAKPCK010000110.1 GCA_029553295.1 Deltaproteobacteria bacterium
TAATCAAAAAAACAAGGAGATTCTCACGGTTTGCAGGTAAAAAATCAGTGGATATAGAAAGGGGTTATGACCTTTTCCTTATATCTACCGACCATGGGATATACAGAAATATTGATTTACTTTCGTTCAATATCCCCATTGTTGATACGAGGAACCTCATAAAGACGAAAAGCAGTCTCATATACAAGGCATAGGGGTATCTTTATTGGAAGACATCCAATAATTTGTTTTGATTTGTCAGAAAAAATCAACTAAAATAAGAGTCTCATTCTATTGAGGGCCTGTAAAATTTAGTAAAGGCATTGAAATAAGTCCTGTTGTATGAGGGTAGATTTTTTTGATTTCAATAAACACAACCCAGCCATCGCAAGAGGTACGTTTTTTTTAATATTAAGCCTTTTTTAAAGGCCTTGATATAGAAATATTTTTTTTATTAAGGTGGATAGCTTGCAAAAAGAAAAGGTTTTTTTTCTACTTTTCCCGACCATACATGATGTGCTTAAGACTGAAAAGAGACTAAAGGCAGAGAATATAGGCTATGAGCTCGTCCCTGTCCCCCGAAATCTCAGTTCAGACTGTGGTGTATGTATAAAAATGAAAGACATAACAATAATAGCAAAACTGGGTGACATCAAGGTAGAGTCGTGCTATGAGTTTGACGGCAGAGACTTCAATGAATTCACCATCCGGTAATCATACCTTTATAGCACCATTCGGACACATCTCCTGACAGCAATAGCACCTGATACATTTATTATAGTCAAAGACAGGTATATTGTCCGTAAAATTTATGGCATTGGCTGGACACACCTTCATACAGATTCTGCAGCCTTCACATATGTCCTTTTTTAGTCTTGGCTTTTTTATGAAAAAGCCCCTCAAGAACCCCTTTATCCTGCCCGGGATATTCCAGTCTGTCGCCATTGATTGGGGCATTAAAAAATCATCAATCTCTGGGTTGCCATGGGCAACTATATCATATTCCTTAACCAGGGCGTTTCTTAATGCCTCGTTGGTCACAGGGAGCCACTGAGAAAGCCCAATCATCCTCTCTATATAATGGTCAAGGATAAAGGCATCTTTTGAGATGCCCATTATACCAAAATCCCTTACCCTACCGTTTGATGGCCCATCACCGTCCATGCCCGTGATGCCGTCGAGTATTGTAACGTCTGGGTGTACTATCCTGTGGATGTCTATGAGAACCCTGGCAAATATCTCCCTGTCCTTTCCTGCCCTCAGGTGCCACTTTGCCTTCTCAAGCCTGTGTATAAAACCGAATGTATTCTTTACCCCTAATGTCAGACCCATCATGGTATGTGATTTGAGTTTAGGGATATTGATTATTAGATCGTATCCATCCGGGTCATCACCCAGCAAAAACTCCCTGTAAGGAGATATGCCGTCATACCTTTTTTCTATCTTTTTATCAAACAATGATACCTTAAGGTTATGCCTTGATATAACCCCTGTGTATCCTGCCTTTTTCAATACCCTGGCAGTAGATTCATATCCAGGGCTGTCGCCGATATATACATCACATGAATGGTCTTTTAGTATCCCTGATATGGCATCAACTACGGCTGGATGGGTCGTAATGGCCTTTTCCGGTGGGTTACCGCTCAGCAGGTTTGGTTTTAGTAAGACCTTTTTATTGGAATATTCAAGGCCAATATCATCTAAACCCTTTTCTAAAAATTCCCTGATCCTATTAACCTGGTAGGCCTCAATCTTTCCTATTATTATTCTTTCCAATCTTTTCTATGCTCTCTTTTGCAAACCTTGCCTCAAGGAATCTGATGCAGATACTCCCCTCTATCCCCTCCCAACATATAGTATTGGCGTCACCAAGGCGATAGATAACCTTATAGCTATGCTTTTGAAGCTCAATTTTATCGATACGGACATCTTTCAGCCCTTTCATGGCAATATCATCAATAAAATCAGTAATCTTTATATTGAATTTATCCTCAAAGCCCTTCTCTTTTGTATACCTTTCATCCCCGGTCAATAAAAGGAAATAGTCTTTATACCTGTTGAGGAAAAAAACAGTATCCCCTAAGGGGCTGTATACCTCTATGGATATCCTGTCCGGGTATTCCATGATTAGGGACATGGAACCAGAATACCTCATATCCTTCCATGACATATCCAGCTCGCATAACCCCTCTATATAATCGATTTTTTCTGGCCAGCTTATCTTGGCGGTCTTTTTATAGAGAAAAGTGCAGGAGGATATTAAAAAAACAAGACATAAAAGGATTGTTATCCTTTTCATCTACTTTTTTCCTTAAGCCTATCTAGCTTCTGTTCCATGGGTTTTCTTTTGGTCTCATCCTTTTCGAGCTTAATCGCCCTTTCATAGAAATGTCTTGCCTTTTCCATGTCATTGAGTTTTTCGTATACATCTCCCAGGTGGTCAGAAATCGTGGGGTCATCTGGCAGTTTTTCATGGGCCTTTTTAATCTCCTCCAAGGCCTTTTTATAATCGCCCTTTTTAAAATAGACCCACCCCATACTGTCAAGGATGTAACCGTCATCTGGCTTTTTGGTGAGGGCTTTTTTTATCATCTCCGCAGCCCTGTCCAGGTTAATACCTTTCTCTGCCCATGTATACCCGATGAAATTAAGGGCATTTGCATGTTCTGGGTCAATCTTCAATACCTGTGCCATGGCCTCTACTGCCTTGTCTGAATTGCCCGACTTCTCATAAAGCACACCTATCTGATAAAAAATATCTATATTCTTTTCATCGTATCTCCTGGCCTCCTCAAGGGCCTCGATACCCTTTGCATAATCCTTTTTTTCCTCATATAGTGTGGCGAGCATCAGATATGCCTCTATGTTGTCCTTTTTTAGCTTTATGAAATTTTTAATTATGCTTATCCCCTCATCTATGAGATTGGATTTTATGAATAAAAAAGTCATGTTTCTAAGGGCGTTGATAAACTCTTCTGACGAGGGGTCTATCTTGGAAAACTCCTCTATGGCCTTTTTTACATCACCCTTTTCCTTTAGTGCTATGGCAAGGTAAAGCCTCACATTGTTCTCCTTGGGGTTGATCGCCAGTATCAGATTAAATTCCCTGATGGCTTCATCATAACGACCCTTCTCAAGATGCAGTAGTCCTATCTTGACCCTTATAGAAAGGTCCTCCCTGTCTATATCAGAGAGCTTTTCAAATTCGTTTATTGCCTTATCATAGTCCCTTTGTTTTATGAATATATTGGCTGCCCTTGACCTGGCCTTTTTATTCAAAGGGTTTATGGAAATGACATTGTTATAATACTCTAATGCCTTTTTGTTGTTTCCCTCTATCTCATACACTATACCCATCTCGAGATGTGCAGGCTCAAAGTTGGGTTTTAACTGTATTGTCTTTTGATAATACTCCCTGGCCTTGGCGTATTCCTTTAGCTCTGCATTTAACCTGCCTAAATAATAGATGGCAATAATATTGTCTGCCTCAAAGCCCAGGATCCTCTCGTATACGCCTATAGCCTCCCTGTATCTCTTCTGGACCATATATACAGCCCCAAGGTGGAGATAAGCATCTGTATCATCTCCTTTTATCTCAATACATCTCTCATAGAGTTCCCTTGCCTTATCATGCATCCCCTTGGCCGAGTATATACCGGCAAGGATTTTTATAGCATCTGTGTTTTTACTGTCTATACCTATAGCCTCTTTTAATACCTCCTCTGCATCATCTATCCTGCCTTTTTTAATATAAGTCAGGGCCATTTGAGTCCTTATCTCAGATGATGCAGGGTCCTGTTCAATGGCAGACCTGTAGTATTTTATTGCCTCATCGTGTCTGCCCTGGATCTCACTCCTGTAGCCTTTTAAAAAGAGAAAGACAGACGTATTGTTGCTGCAGCCCAACAAGGTTATAGGCATTAATAGGAGGATTAAGAAAATAAAAATGTTTCTCATAAAAACTAATAATAGCATACAAACCTTAGAACATCTATTAATTTGATGTTATTCCTTAAGCATTATCGGATTAGTCTCCCTATTCTATTCCACCTGATATAATCCAATACACCCTGGGGTTTGTTGTTCCATGAGAAATACAGTATCAATGCCTTTCCCACGAGATGCTCCCTCTCCACAAACCCCCAGAATCTACTGTCAAGGCTCCTGTCCCTGTTGTCTCCCATGACAAAAAACGAGCCCTTTGGCACAACAATTGGCCCAAGATTATCCTTTGGTGAGGCATAACCAGGGATTATGGTGTTATCGGAGAAATGGGCATGTCTGTCCTCTACCTTTTTCCCGTTTATGTAGACCTGTTTATCCTTTATCTCCAGTATATCACCGCCTTTGGCTATAACCCTCTTTATAAAATCCTTATCCTTGTCTAAGGGGTATCTGAATACGATTACATCCCCCCTCTCAGGCTCACCGAGGTTTAAAAATACTATATCTGTAAAAGGAACCTTTACAACATAGCTCAATCTATTTACAAGTAGATGGTCTCCGATGAGAAGTGTGGGCTCCATGGAGCTCGAAGGGATTTTAAATGCCTGTATAAAAAAACTCCTCACAAAAAATGCTATTATGGCTGCTATGATTAGCGATTCAATATATTCCCTTGTCTTACTCTTTTTACCCTCCATATCCTCTCCTGACAGGTTTTATTACATCTTATCAGGTGCAGAGACACCCAATATCTTGAGCCCGTATTTGATAACCTTCTGCAGAACATATAAAAGCATAAGCCTTGCTGCTGTGAGCTCGCTGTTTTCGTTAAGTATCCTCGCCTTATTGTAATAGCTGTGAAATCTCCCAACAAGATCAATTAGATAGAATGTAAGTCTATGGGGTTCCAGGCTTTTGGCGCTACCCTCAATGACATCATAAAAATGGATGATGCCCTTGATTAAGTCCATTTCCTCCCTGAGTTTTAGAAGCCCTATATTGATGTCTGTTTTCCCGCTAGCTACACCTTCAAACGGCTGCTGGGTGCCTTCTGTAATACCTTTTATCAGTATGCCCTGCTCCCTTGCATTCCTGAAGATACTCTCTATCCTTGCATTGGCATACTGGACATAATATACAGGGTTTTCATTGGATGTCTTTTTAGCCAGATCAAGGTCAAACTCAAGGTGGGCATCGCTCTTTCTCATGAGAAAGAAAAACCTTGCTGCATCCCTCCCCACCTCATCGAGAACCTCCCTCAGTGTTGTGAATTGGCCTGCCCTTGTGGACATACCTATTGGCTTTCCGTCTTTCAAAAGCGTTACAAACTGAATGAGTATGACCTTTAGTCTTTCTCTATCCTCGCCTAATGCCTCTAATGATGCCTTTAGCCTGGGGATATAGCCATGATGGTCAGAACCCCATATGTCTATGAGTGTGTCATATCCCCTTTTAATCTTATTTCTATGGTAAGCAATATCAGAGGCAAAGTATGTCTTTTCTCCGTCAGATTTAATGAGGACCCTGTCTTCATCTTTTTCAAACAACCCTGTCTTAAACCACAGGGCACCGTCTTTCTCATAGGCAATGCCCCTAGACCTTAAGCCCTCTATGGTATCGTCTACCATACCCGACTGATAGAGTTCTGTCTCCCTGAAATAGCTGTCAAAGACAACACCAAAATCAAGAAGGTCTTTCTTGATACCTTCCATGACAATATTGCTGGAAAATTGTGACAGAAATCTGATGGCATCATCCCTCTTATCAGGTATCTCTATACCCATTTGAATAAGCATGGCAGCTATATCTTTTATATATTCACCCTTATATAGACCATCGGGGAAATCTATTTTTTCCCCTTTAATCTCTAAAAGCCTGAGGTATGTTGATTCACCCAGTGTTGCTATCTGCCTCCCTGCATCATTTATATAGTACTCCCTCGAAACATCATATTTTACAGAACTCAGGATATTTGCAAGGACATCCCCCACAACTGCCCCTCTCCCATGACCTATATGAAGAGGGCCCGTGGGGTTTGCACTCACAAACTCTATGAGAACCCTCCTGCCTTCACCGATATGGGGCATAAATGCGTCTATGCCCTTTTCAAAAAGGTCTTTGAGGCCTGATCTCCAGACTGTATCCTTGATATGAAAATTAATAAACCCCTTACCGGCAACATCTATTTTTTCACATAACCCCTTGCTGTCTATATGCTCGGCAAGGACATTGGCTATGTCCCGGGGGCTCTTTCTTAACTTAGGGGCAAGGATAAATGCAATATTTGTAGAATAATCACCGAAGTCACTCTCTCTGGGTATCTCTACTATGGGTTCTATGTCAGCGTCATAGATAAAAATCCCCTTATCTTTACAGCCTTTATATGCCTCCCTTATCAGCTCCGCTATCTTCTTTCTTATCACCTGCTATCTCCGATTCCTTTATTGATAGATCCCTTGAATAATCAGGGCATCTTAGCCTTATATCATCACTCATGGAAAACTTTTTCTGGCATTCCTTTCTCCATGCACAGACCACACAGAGTGTAACCTCATCAGCCATAACCCCTCCTTATGATAATATATCCTTATAAAATGCAGGCATCCTGCCCTGCAGTATAGGCCATTCCCTTCTTACCTCTTTGAGGTAATCCAAATCTATATCCGCAAGGAGTATGCTGTCCCCTCTTCCTGTAGGACCACCTATCAACTCACCCTCAGGGTTTACACAGAAACTCATACCGTAGAAATCATGGATATCCTCGCTACCAACCCTGTTTACCCTCATGATGAATACACAGTTTGTAATGGCATTACCTGTTATAACCGACTGCCATATATGCTGAGATTTAAATGCACATGCTGTGGGAGAAAATATAATATCAGCACCCTTCAACGCCAAAATCCTTGCTCCCTCTGGGTATAGATTATCCCACGAAATCTGGATACCGATCCTGCAGTAATCTGTCTCAAAGACATCTATACCCTTATCTGCTGTAGAAAAATAATACCTCTCCTCCCATAAAGGGATATCAGGAATATGGACCTTTCTGTATATACCTATAATCTTTCCTGTACTACCAATAACAATACAACTGTTATAGTATCTTGAATGGTGCCGCTCAAAAATAGGGAGGAGAACTACCACATTATGTCTCTTTGCCCTTTCTCTAAAGGCAGCAACCACATCACCTCTTATTGTATCGGCAAGACCAAAGGCGCTCTTGTCCCTGTCTTTTGGGAACCACTGAAGGTTGAATAATTCCTGAAAGCATACAATTTTAGCACCCTCTTTTACTGCAAGCTCAAGGACCTCAAGGGCCTTTTCTGTATTACTGTCCTTATCAGCGGAACATGCAAACTGGATACCTGCTATCTTCACCCTTATACTCTTCTATGTTTTTTCATTAAATCTCTTCCAAAAAAACAAAACTAACAAAATACATATCCCTTTTCAAGGAAAAAGAGGCTTTAAATGTTTTAATAGTTCTCTGCCATGAGCTCATAGTATGCCCTGGGGTGTGCGCAGGCAGGACACTGCTCAGGTGCCTCTGTGCCTTCGTATACATACCCGCAGTTTCTGCATCTCCACTTGACCGGCTGGGGCCTTTTAAAGACCCTATCATTTTCTATATTTGCCAGCAATGCACGGTATCTCTTTTCATGCTCTTTCTCCACCTTTGCTATCTCTTCAAAGACCTTTGCTATCTCTTCAAAACCCTCTTTTCTTGCCACCTCAGCAGCCTCTTTATAGAGGACAGTCCATTCCAGATTCTCCCCTGCTGCTGCCTCCTTGAGGTTTGTCTTTGTGTCTCCTATGATACCTGCAGGGTATGATGCAGTAATCTCTAAATCACCGCCTTCAAGGAATTTAAAGAATCTCTTGGCATGTTCCTTTTCATTATCAGCGGTATCGGCAAAAATCCATGAAATCTGCTCGTAGCCCTCTTTTTTTGCCTGGGAAGAAAAATAGGTATATCTGTTACGGGCCTGGGACTCACCTGCAAAAGACTTAAGTAGATTTTTCTCTGTCTCTGTTCCTTTTACGCTTTTCATGATAACCTCCTCATTGAGATTTATCCCGCTAAAGCGGGGTTAATTCTTAAACAAGATACAATAGGGTCTTAATTACAGACCGTAGGCTAAAGACTACAGGCCTTTATCAACCTCAATGAGAATAATGCAGATTTTGGATATTGTCAATAATTGAGGAAGGTTTTAACAAAAGATAAAAAGATTGACTAAAACCTATTCAAGGTGATAGTGTTATAGGTATGTTTGGACTAGGTCTACCAGAGCTGATAATAATACTGGTCATTATCTTAATGGTCTTCGGTGTAGGGAAACTCCCTGAGATAGGCGGTGCCATAGGCAAGGGTATAAGGAGCTTTAAAAAGGCAACAAAGGAGCCAGATACACCAGAAGATACAGGCAGGAAAAAAGAGATAAAAGACAGAGACAAGACACAAGAAAAGCAGTGATTCAAAAGGCCTTGATAAGTATCGGCTCAAATATGGGCGATAGGGTAAATAACTGCATCTTAAGCATAAAAAAGATAAAAGTAGACAAAAGGACAGTGGCATTGAAACAGTCCTCTCTGTATCAGACCTCACCTGTGTCTGAGATAATGCAGGATGATTTTATAAACTGTGCAATAAGCATATACTGGGATTCTACCCCCTATGAGCTTTTAAGGATGCTAAACAGTATAGAGGAAGGCATGGGGAGGAAAAGGGGTATACCGAAAGGGCCAAGGGTAATAGACCTGGATATAATATTATTTGGAGATATGGTTATAGATACAGGGCAATTAAAGGTTCCCCATCCTGATGCACACAGGCGAAAGTTTGTAATAATACCGTGTATTGAGATAGAACCAGAGGCTTTTCACCCTGTTTTTAATAAAAAATTAAAGGATTTTCTCTGCATGATAGGAGATGAGCAAAGGATAACAAAGCTATAAAATACATGGGAGGCTTTTATGAAATTTTTTATTGATACAGCCAATATCGATGAGATTAAAAAAGGCATAGACATGGGTCTTGTAGACGGGGTTACAACAAACCCTACACTGCTCTCAAAGGAAAAAAAAGACCCTAATCAGGTGATAAAAGAGATAATGTCCATTGTATCTGGTCCTGTGAGCCTTGAGGTCATATCAAAAGACAGGGAAGGTATGTGCAAAGAGGCAAGACAGCTGGCAGGCCTCGGTGAGAATGCTGTAATCAAGATACCCATGACAGAGGAAGGCATAAAGGCTGTCCGCATATTATCACAGGAAGGGATAAAGACCAATGTCACCCTGGTCTTCCAGCCCATCCAGGCACTTATAGCTGCAAAGGCAGGTGCCACATATGTTAGTCCATTTATTGGCAGGCTCGATGATATATCCTCAAGGGGGATGGGTATCATAGAGGATATTACAATAATATTTAATAACTATGGCTTTGAGACAGAGATTATTGTGGCAAGCATAAGGAATCCGATCCATGTATTAGATGCTGCACTCCTGGGTGCTGATATAGCCACAATACCTTTCAATGTCCTGAAACAGCTCATCAGCCATCCTTTAACAGACATAGGCCTTGAAAGATTTCTAAAGGATTGGGGCTCTATCCAGCGTTAAGAGGCTATAGGTCTTTTCTGTTTTCTATGGAACTCTTTATGGTCTGGGAATCGGTGTATATAATATCACCGCCTATAGGTATGCCAAAGGCAATCCTTGTTATTCTTACTTGAGAACCCTTAAGGATCTCGCTTATATAGTGGGCTGTTGTATTGCCCTCTATATTAGGATTTGTTGCCACTATTATCTCTTTGATGTTTTCTTTCTCTATCCTTAATTTTAACTCATTGATATGAATATCATCAGGACCAATACCATCTAAGGGGTTTATTACCCCATGGAGTATGTGATATCTGTATCTATTGGGATAAGATGCCTCAATGACCATCATGTGGGACGGCTCTTCTACAACACACAGGGTATCCCTATCCCTTCTCTCGTCTGAACATATCTGGCATGGGTCTTTTTCTGTAAGGTTATAGCATACACTGCAGAGCCTTATCTTGTCTTTTATGTCAGTAAGACTCCTGGAGAGCTCTGAGATATACGACTCATCGGAATTGAGGAGAAAAAATGCCAGCCTTGTCGCTGTCTTTCTGCCAATGCCAGGCAGTTTCATGAGGTTAATGATTAGGTTCTCAATGGGTTCAGGGTAATACATATTCTATCATAGGCCAAAGGGTAATTGCATACCGGCAATACCTGTAATCTTTGCCATCTCCTCCTGGAGCATCTCCTTTGATTTGTTGAGGCCTTCATTTATAGCAGCTATTATCAGGTCTTCCAACAGTTCTTTATCCTTCTCCTCCCATATCTCATCCGATATCTTGATGGAGACCACCTCTTGCTTGCCGTTTACAACACAAGACACCATACCACCCCCACTCTGGGCCTCCACTGTCCTGTTGCCTATCTCTTCCTGCATCTTCTGGAGCTTTTCCTGGATCTTCTTTGCCTGGCTTAGTAGCTGGCCAAGGTTTTTTGACATATCTCCTCCCTATAGACTAAAGATTGACTCTGCCTCTCGGACATAATCATAGAGGTCATCCTTTGACCTCCCGTCTAAATTCTTGAAATTTAAAACCATCTTTTTATTAAAAAAGCTGCTTAGGTAGCGCTCTATCTCATCGGTCATATTCTTATCACCCTTTATAAAACTGTAATTTTCATCAAGCATAATGTAGACATTATTGCCATCGACATTGACATCAAGGCTCTCAAAGATAGCGCTGATAAAAGGCCTTTTGTCCTTCATATATTCAATAAAGCCCTTTATATCATGTGTTAATGACTTATTGTCGGATACAGGATGTTCTTCTGTCTCATCTATCTTTCTTATATCTCTGTCTAAATCTATATGAGGGGTTTTGTCTTCCCTATCCAAGACCCTTTCTACCTCCACAGGTCTTTTGACCTCCAGGGGATTGGATATGTTAAACAGTCTGATGTATAGCACCTCCAATGATACCCTTGAAAAAGGGCCTTTTAGCATATCTTCGAACTCGAGCATGTGGTCCAGCATATCCTGGATTGTTTGATAATCAACACCCTCAATCAATCCCTTGACCCTCTCATGTTCCTGTTCATCTATGAATATAAAGGGAGGCAGGTTATTTAATGCCTTTATGAGCATAATATTCCTGAAAAAGGATATGAGTCCCCGGTATATCTGATATATATCATACCCCTCATCTATTGTCTTCTCTAAGACCTCAAAACCCTTCTTTACATCACCCTTGAAAATAGCCTCAGAAATTCTGTAGATAACATCCTTTTCCACAATTCCTATTATGTTTATGACATCCTTTTCAGTGATGTAATTACCGCTATATGAGATTATCTGGTCGAGGATGGACTCGGCGTCCCTTAAACTACCGTCTGCCTCAGTGGCAATATACTGAAATATACCCTCATCATAGCCTATGCCTTCATCATCGCATATCCTTTTTAGCTGCTCTGCTATATCCTTCTCTGTTATCCTCCTGAAATCAAATCTCTGACACCTTGACATTATGGTATATGGGATCTTATGGGCCTCGGTTGTGGCAAGGATAAAGATATTATGGCCAGGGGGTTCTTCAAGGGTCTTGAGAAAGGCATTTCTTGCCTCTGTTGTGAGCATGTGGGCCTCATCAAGGATATACACCTTATAGAGACCCTTCATGGGCATATACCTCACGGTCTCAGTTAGCTCTCTTATATCCTCGATCTTCCTTGCCGATGCTGCGTCTATCTCTATGATGTCCACAAAACTGTTGTTATCAATGGCCAGACAGTTCTCGCATACCCCGCATGGCTCTTCCTTTGGGCCATCTTTACAGTTTACTGCCTTTGCCAGTATCCTTGCCAGAGATGTCTTGCCTACACCCCTTGGGCCTGTAAAAAGATAGGCATGTGCTATCCTGTTGTATTTAATGGAATTTTTTATTGTCTGGACGATATGAGGCTGACCTACCACATCATCAAATCTTTTGGGCCGCCATCGTCTTGCTATTACTGTATATGCCATTTCCTTTTTTTATCTTCAAGGCTCAGCAAAAGAAACAAAAGTAATGAAATACTGCCTTCAGGCTGATTCTTACCCCTTGCCTTTAACATCCCTATTCCATAAAAGCCAGGCTTGCTGCGGCACACAGGAAAGCTACTACCGCTGCTTTCTTCCGAACCTGACGGGGTTTGTAACCTCCACGTTGCGCAGGGCCTGGCAAATTTCAATCTTTTTTCTATGGCGGAGAGAGAGGGATTTGAACCCTCGGTCCCACTTTGTGGCGGGACACACGATTTCCAGTCGTGCTCCTTCGGCCTCTCGGACATCTCTCCGTGCAATCTTTTTATAACATACATGGCAAATATTAAACAAGTGGTTTATTGGGGAGAGATTTGTTATAGATTTTATCTCTTGAGAGTGATAAAATTGACCTCAAGGTATATAAGATTCTACGGTTTTTTTATATTTATGAGGAGGTAATATTTGAAGACAATAGATGAGATTAACGAGAAGATCAGATCAGGAAAGGCAGTTGTGGTAACTGCCGAGGAGATGATAGAGATAACCAAAGAAAAAGGCACAAAAAAGGCATCTGAATATGTAGATGTTGTCACCACTGGCACATTTGGACCCATGTGCAGTAGTGGCATGTTCCTCAATGTTGGACACTCCAAGCCCAGGATAAAAATAGGAGGGGGCAGGTGCACTTTAAATGATGTCCCGGCCTATTGCGGACTGGCAGCAGTGGACATCTATATAGGGGCTACAGCTATGCCCGATGATGACCCTCGAAATATGGTCTATCCAGGGGCATTCAAATACGGTGGCGGCCACGTAATAGAGGAATTCATAAGCGGTAGAGATATCAAACTGGTTGCAACAGCCTACGGAACAGACTGCTATCCTAAAAAGAAGATAGAGACCTATATAAATAAATATAATGTCAATGAGGCATATCTATTTAACCCGAGAAACAGCTATCAGAATTATAATGTGGCTGTAAACCTGACAAACAGGATAATCTATACATACATGGGGATAGTAAAACCAAATCTCCACAGTGCCAACTATTGCAGTGCAGGACAGCTATCGCCTCTGCTCAAGGACCCCAAATACAGGACCATAGGTATAGGGACAAAGATATTTTTAGGCGGTGGTGTTGGTTTTGTAACATGGAACGGGACACAGCATAATCCAAATGTCCCCAGAAGTCCTGATGGCATACCAAGGGCTGGTGCAGGGACACTGGCCACCATAGGGGATGCAAAGCAGATGGACCCCTCCTTCTTAAAAGGGGCAAGTTTTATTGGCTATGGCGCCACCATGTTCGTGGGTCTTGGTATCCCCATCCCTGTCATAGACGAAGAGATGGCGTATTTCACATCAAGAAGTGATGAGGATTACTGGGCACAGGTTGTGGATTACGGGAACGATTACCCAAACAGAAACCCTGTGAGCCTCTGCGAGGTAAACTACGCCCAGCTTAAATCTGGAAAGATAAATGTAAATGGGACAGAAGTTCCCACCTTTCCCATCTCGAGCTACTCAAAGGCAAGGGAGATAGCGGAACTACTCAAGGACTGGATTATATCAGGCAGGTTTTTACTTACAAACCCTGTTGCACCTTTGCCTGGTGTAGGTTCAGAGATAAAGATGAATGCCCTTGAGGTAAGAGATATAGAAAACCCATAAAAAATAATTACAGGTTCCCAAGAAGCCATAAAATTAGACATGAACAGGAAAGCCATATCGCTCTTATCAGGGGGTCTTGACAGCGTCCTCGCCACAAAGATAATCCAGTCTCAGGGTATAGAGGTTGTGGGCCTCCATTTTACCTCACCCTTTAGTAGTAGAAGAGAAAAAGAGAGGGGATTGCAGGCCATAAGATCCAGTGAGGAACTGGGCATAAAATTGATAATAAAGGAAAAGGAAAGTGATTATATAGATATAATCAAAAAGCCAAGACACGGGTATGGAAAAAATATGAATCCTTGTATAGACTGCAGGATTTATATGCTAAAAAAAACAAAGGATATAATGAAGGAAGAGGATGCAGGGTTTGTTGTCACAGGAGAGGTCCTGGGACAGAGGCCTATGTCCCAGAGGAGGGATACAATAAATATCATTGAAAGGGAGAGTGGGCTTGCAGGGCTTATATTAAGGCCATTATCTGCAAAGCACTTTCCACCCTCCATACCGGAGAAAAAGGGTATTGTTGATAGGTCAGGCCTCTTTGATATTACTGGAAGGTCAAGGGCTATCCAGTATGAGCTCGCTAATAGATTTATGTTGAGTGAATTCGGTTGTCCGGGAGGCGGGTGTCTGCTCACTGATCCCATATTTTCCAGAAAACTCAGGGACCTTTTTCAACACGATACCTCATCTACCATGACGGATATAGTTCTATTGAGTATAGGCAGGCATTTCAGATTAAACGAAAAAATGAAGGTTATCCTGGGAAGAAACAAAAACGAAAACGATATGTTATTTTCCATTAATAAAGAGGGGTATACGCTTATCTTACCCTCAGGGTTCACAGGACCTGTTGCACTTGTGAAGGGCAATCCAGATGATGCCTACCTTAATATTATAGGCAACATAATAGCATGTTTCAGCAAATACCCCGGCGATATGATAAATATTGAGATAATAGATGGAGAAACAAGGATATACACAGCAGAAAAAAAACTGTTGGATATAGAAAAGATAAAAATTTAGTTAAAAGAAAGGCAGGGATATGACAGGGGATACCTTAAAGAGGCTTCTAAAGACAATAAAGGGCATGGAGCCCCCGGATACAATTATAAAGAATGCAAACATCATAAATGTCTTCACCAGTTCTATTGACGAGGATATGGACATCACCATAAAAGATGGCTGGATTGTATCAATAGAAAAAAACAGTGGAGGTGTTTACGGGGATACGAATGTAGTAGATGCCCGGGGCCTTTATCTCTGCCCCGGTTTTATAGATGCCCATACCCACCTTGACAGTATGTATCCATTCTATGAATTTGTCCCCTATTCCATAAGAGGCGGGACAACAACGGTTATAACAGAATGCGCCATGATTGCCAATTCATGTGGCATAAGGGGTGTGGAGAGTTTCATAGAAAGCACAAAGGGATACCCCTTAAGATGTTACTTTGTGGCACCCCCATTAACTCCACCCTTTCCTGAGATGGAGGAATCAAAGGGTATCAGCCTTAGGGATTTCAACAGGTTATTGAAAAGAGAGGATTTTTTAGGTATCGGTGAGGCATACTGGACCAGTGTTGTCGAGGGTAAAGATAGGATTTTAGATCAGGCTGCCCTTGCCATATCATTGAATAAGGCCCTTGATGGCCACTCATCCGGTGCAAGGGGCAAAAGGTTACTGGAGTATCTCATCACAGGGATAACATCCTGTCACGAATCAGTGAGCCTTGAAGAGGCTGTTGAAAAAGTCAAAAACGGTGTCTATGTCATGATTAGAGAGGGTTGGGTGCGAAGGGAGCTCAAGGAATTATCCAGGATAGCAGGTGCCCATATAGATAAAAGACGCCTTATCCTTGTCTCAGATGTCTTTGATGCAGTAATGCTCGATGATGAAGGTTATATGGACTCTGTGGTGAAAAAGGCTATAGAATATGGTTTTTCTGTCTTTGATGCCATAAAAATGGCCACCATCAATCCTGCTGATTATCATAGATTGAGATTTTTAGGTGCCATTGCACCTTTAAGGTATGCAGACATCCTGTTCCTCAAAGACCTAAAAAAACTATCCATAGAAAAGGTCATGGTAAACGGAGAGGTTGTATTCTCTGACAATAGATTCTTAAAGACAATTACACCGTATAATTACCAGGAATCAGTTAAACATACAATAAAATTAGGTAGTTATAAAGCTGATGACTTCAGGATCAAGGCAGATGGGGGAAAGAATCTTATAAGGGTTATAGAGGTGGCCAACCAGACTATCACAAAGGAGGGACAATACAGGGTCAACATAAGAAATGGTTTTTTAGAGAAGGATTTAGAAAACGATATAATACCTGTGGCTGTTATAAACAGGAACAAGACCCGCCAGATAGGAAAGGGCTTTATAAAGGGTACAGGTATAAAAAAAGGTGGCCTGGCCACCACAATTATATGGGATACATGTAATATCCTCACCATAGGAAGCAGTGAAGAAGACATGGCAATGGCGGTAAACAGGCTAAAAGAGATCCAGGGTGGCACTGTTATTGTGAGCAAAAAAGAGGTAATCTATGAATTCCCTATGCCTGCATACGGCATTATGCCCATAGCCAGTATGGGGCAGATAAAAGAAAAGACCATAGAACTTGAGGAGAAGATGAAGGTTATTGGCTCATCTTTTGAAAGGCCATTTCTTACAATCCAGACAATCCCTTTTACGGGCTTGCCATTTCTAAGGATAACAGATAAAGGGCTTGCTGATATAAAGAACAAAAAAATGGTTTCTATATTTTTACAATGAGGTGATGTTTATATTTTTAACCTGTTCTCCTGACCCTGGCTAAGCCGCCTCATATTGTCTCTGTGTTTAATAAAGATAAATGCACCTACCAAAACCGAAAGGACTATATATTCGTATGAAATCCTCAAAAAAATAAGGATAACAGGCATCATGGCTGCCGCCACAAGGGAACCGAGGGATACATACCTCCATCTTAAAAGGACCAGTATAAAGACCAGGATATCTATCAATATGGCCAGCGGGCTTACTGCAAGGTATACGCCCAGGGCTGTGGCAACCCCTTTCCCACCTTTAAATCTAAGATAGATTGGGTATAGATGCCCAAGAAAAGCTAAAAATCCTATTGCTGCTACAAGAATGGGTTTGTGGCTATAATGTTTTACCACTATCACCGGTAAAAAACCCTTTGCCACATCCCCTATTAGCGTTATGACACCCATGGCCTTGCCAGCGGTTCTCATAACATTTGTGGCACCTATATTTCCACTGCCTGTCTGTCTGGGGTCTTTCCCCTTTATCTTTGAGAGTATTAAACCAATGGGTATAGAACCAATTAGATATGCTATAGCTGCAAAAAAGATATACATTGGCATTTTTTATAATATTCAATGTTGAATACACTTGTCAACAGATGCTTTTATGTGTATAATAACGCAAATTTGAGATAAAAAAATTTATCAAAATATTGCTTTTTATAGTGGTCTTGTATTAAAATAACTATTTAAGCTGGTGTAGCTCAATCGGCAGAGCAGCTGATTTGTAATCAGCAGGTTGCGGGTTCAAGTCCCATCACCAGCTCCATGGAGAGGTTCCCGAGTGGCCAAAGGGGGCAGACTGTAAATCTGTTGGCGCAGCCTTCGGAGGTTCGATCCCTCCCCTCTCCACCATTTTTTGCAGTTATTAGATATTAGTGAATAGTGGTAATCTGATTTCTTTTAATGACTCGGATGGATAACCAGTTGAAATCATACTCACAATAATCACTATGCACTATTATTTATAACTGAAATACAGGGCGGGAGTAGCTCAGCTGGTTAGAGCATCAGCCTTCCAAGCTGAGGGTCGCGGGTTCGAGTCCCGTTTCCCGCTCCAAAAAAACCGAGCGGGTGAACTGTCCCCGCTCCAAAAAACTGAGCGGGTTTTTACGCTGCCTGCTCTTGTATAATTTAAGGCATTGTCATAAGTTTTTATGGAATGCCTAAAAACAAGCTAAAGACAGGTTGAATAGACCTGTTTTTTGCCCGCGTAGCTCAGTCGGCAGAGCACTTCCTTGGTAAGGAAGTGGTCACCGGTTCAATTCCGGTCGTGGGCTCCATAAATATAAAACGGAGGTCCTCTATGGCTAAGAAAAAGTTTGAAAGAACCAAACCCCATGTGAACATAGGCACCATAGGACATATAGACCATGGTAAGACAACACTGACCAGTGCAATTACCAGGTGTCTTGCCAACAAGGGTATGGCA
>JAKPCK010000014.1 GCA_029553295.1 Deltaproteobacteria bacterium
TCCATTATGGTATGGGACTATATATTTTTTTATTGGTTTCTTTAACGGATTCGGGACACTGCTATACTCCCATGTAAAAGAACTATTTCCCCTTTCTATGTCAGCAACAACTATGGCATGGGTGAATTTCTTTACCATGTCCGGGGGTGCTATAATCATGTCCCTTATGGGAAAGATAATTGAATCCCTATCAAGGGCCGGGGTCGCCCCTGTTGTTGGATACAGGATTACATTCCTTATATGTTTTCTAAGTATGGTCGCAAGCCTTATATACTATGCATTCTCAAAAACAGGGGACAAATATCATAAATAAGGCCTATGCAGAGACATAATTTTTTTATCTCAAGATATAATAATCAAGGCTATCTAAGCCTTTCAAAGAAATCCCTGAGGTCTTTTTTTGTCCTTTCAAGGGTATACTGGGCTGCCACCTCAAACCCCCTCTCTATGCACTTATCTCTGTATGCTTTATCCTCAATGAGCCTTATTATGCCTTCAGCAACCAGGTCAGGCCTGTGGACAGGGATAAAACAGGCAAAATCCCTCCTTTCATCCAGGTCCATATAACTCGGAATCTCTGTTAATATGGAGGGAACACCGCATGCAAGGGCCTCGATGGCTGGATAACCAAGACCCTCTCCAACAAGGGATGTGGATATATAAATGTCTGTCTCCCTGTAGAGGTCTGCCATCTCATCCTCATTTAAACCCACCAGATATCTGTCTACTATTCCTCCTTCCATCTCTTTTTTCGTGGCCGGTGCAGGGGATACCCTTATAAATTCTATGTCTTTCCCCTTTTTTTTCAAAATCTCTATGGCCTCGTATGTGTCAGGTATGCCCTTAAAACCCACAAACATGGAACCTACACAGAGAATCCTTATCTTTCCGCTCCAACCCCACTTTTTTCTGCCCTGTGCATGAAAGACCTTATTATTAATACCGCCTTGAATTATAGAACAATCCTGGCCATATCTCTGCCTTATGAGTCTCACAAGATGAGGTGATAGCCCTGCCTTGATAGTAGGCAGTGCATATATGGATTCTATCTCCTTTATCCTCTTTTTGAATTTCATCCTATCCACATACCTGCCTATGGCAGAAAAAAGCCCTTTTCTCTCATAACGCTCGGATATGAATTCGCCTGTGACCCTGGACATATACTCTGTTGGCTCATAGCCCTGGCAATAGTGGACAACCCTGCCCCTTCTGGTATCATAGAGACGCTTGACATCGTTGTATGCAGTGCCCACATAGATATCACAATTGGGGAGGTCGCTTAAATCCTTATTTTTTACTATAAAAGGTTCGGTCTGGAGGCACCAGTCCTTCTTAACCTTTTCTGTAATGAGTATTGCATCGTATCCCATGTCCCTTAGCATGGTAACATGCTGAAGCATGGACTTTACACCGCCTGATACACCTATATTTCTTACAAAATAGCCTATCTTCATCTTCCACTTATCTTCATATTGTCTATCAAAAGGGATGGTGAACCATAGTTGCCGTAAAACCTGAGATCAGTGCCAACCCCCAACACATTATTCAATAGCTCAAAGATATTCCCAGAAAAAATGACCTCTTTAAATGGTCTTTCTTCTCCATTTTTTCTCAGATAGCCAATGGCACCCAGTGAAAACTCTCCTGTAATTGGATTTGCCGTGTGTGTCCCGATAAGCTCCTCAATGATCACCCCATCTTTTATGACATCATCCATATCCTCTCTGCCCTTTTCTATATATATACCCCTTACGCCACATCTGGGCGGGTCTTTCAGACCTGACCTAATACTATTTCCTGTTGAGGCCTTTTTGTATTTTTTTCCGTAATATGTATCATAGAGAAAAGTCTCAAATACCCCTTCCTGGACAACCCTGTTTTCCTGGGTCTGTGTGCCCTCTCCATCAAAGGGAGAGGCATCTATCCCCACCCTGCCCGAGTCTATTATGTTTATGGTTTGAGAAAAACACCTCTTGCCTTCCTTGCCCTTGAGCCTTGTCTTATCCTTAAATAGGCTCTCTGCAAGAAAAGAACCTGATAGTATGGACAGTATGTCGCATGCTGCCTGGGGTTTCAGTACCCCTTTGTATATCCCTGTATCAATCTGTTTGCTGCCGAGAAAAGAGACAGCCTTTTTTGCTACCTCTGTGCCGAATGCCTTTATATCCATGTCCTTTAAAAAATGGGACCAATGCCAGTCATACCATGAAACCTCATCACTTTCCCTTGCAACGCACATGCCTGTAAGGATATACAGTGTTTTCTTGGTCTCTAAAGATATACCCCTTGAATTGATGATCCCTATCTCTATCTCCACCTCCTGAAGCTCACACCCCCTTACCGCTGAGATCCTGTTGTCATAGGATTTCATTGTCTCTTCCAGACTGATGATCATATCCTTCTTTATTGACTCACCGAGCATCAGACTCTCTTTATCATATAGGTTCAATATGGGATAATTATGGTCAGGCTCGGGAAATGTATAGTCTTCATCCTCATCCAGAAAAGGAAGGAGTTGGCGGCTGTTGCCCAACAATGATTCCAGTGCCTTGTCTTTCCTGTCATAGGAGTATGAAAAAACCATTTTTTTGTCTTTTATACCCCTTAAGGCAATACCTTCTTCCTCTCTCAATTCAATGCTGTAGATATCAAGGTCCCTGCTCTCATATTTTTTTGTCCTCTCTTTCATAAAGAACAACTCATAGCTGTCCAATGAACCCCTTATCCCTTCTGCTACTGTTTTATAATCCATCATAGTAAAACCCCTGTCTTTTCTTTCTCCTCCCATTTTACCCTTTAATTAAAACTGAGAATCAAAAGAGCTCTATCTTCATTGCTGTCTCATCGCACTTTGGAAACTTGGGACACTTTATGCAGTCAGACCATATCTTTTGAGGCAGGTTCTCTTTATCGGTTACATGAAAGCCACATTTTTTAAAGAAATCTGTCTGATATGTCAAAAGAAAGACATGCCTTATCTTATATGATTTAGCCTCTTCAAGTGTTGCGTCTACAATCTTTCTGCCTATCCCCTTCATCCTGTGAGAGGCTACAACGCATATCGACCTTACCTCTGCCAGGTCCTCCCAGCATATATGAAGTGCACCTGTCCCTACTATCCTGCCATCATCAACATAGACAAAGTAGTCTCTCATGTTGTCGTAGAGCTCACCCAGTGACCTGGGCAGCATCTCTCCTTTTGAGGCAGCAGAGTTTATTATCCCGTGTATCTGTTTTATATCCTCAACGGATGCCTTTTTTAGCATTTGTCAACATCTCCTCAGACCTCTGTATTGTTTTTTCCGTTATCTCCACGCCGCCCAACATCCTTGCAACCTCGTTTATCCTCTCGGAATCAGTAAGCCTCTTTATGTCTGTTATTGTATAATCCTTCATCTGTTTTTTTTCAACAAGGAAATGACTGTCGCCATAGACAGCTATCTGGGGCAGGTGGGTTATGCATATAATCTGATGGGTAGCGGAAAGGCTTTTTAGCCTCTGTCCCACCATATCCGCCACCATACCACCTATACCTGTATCCACCTCGTCGAATATCAATGTTTTTTCCTCATCCCCTCCCATGACCTTTTTAATGGCCAGCATAATCCTCGATAGTTCACCACCAGATGCAATCCTCCTTAGTGGCTTTAGTGCCTCGCCGGGGTTGGTGCTTATTAGGAAATCCACCTCATCTCTTCCGTCTTCCTCAACAACCCCCTTATCCTTTATCTCAATGGAAAACTCTGTTTTTTCCATGGCAAGCATCTTGAGCTCATCCACAACCAGCCTCTCTATCTCAGGGGCTATGTTCTTCCTTTCGCGGGATATTGTATCGGCTAAATCATCCACCTCTTTTCGCAGGGAATCCATATTCTTTTGTGCAACCTCTATATTGTCTGTAAGTTCTTTGAGATATAAAAGCCTATGCCTTGCATGTTCCTCATATCTTTTTATTTCATCGAGGGACTTTCCATATTTGTCTTTTATGGTAAATATCCTTGAGAGCCTATCCTCAATCTTTTTTGATTCGTCAGGGTCATGGGCAAGCCCTTTCTCTTCCTCTTTTATATCCCTGAAAACATCCTCTATTTCATAGGAGATCGAATCTATTCTCTGTCTTATTCTATTGAGAAAATCTATATGGGAAAATCCCTTGAGTGTGCTCACAGAAGACTTAAGTATATCGTGGATTGAGCCTTCCCTTTCATACAACTGCTCCCCTATCTCGTTGAGTATCGTTTTAATTCGTTCTGCGTCTTTCAAGACCTTGAGTCTCTCCTTCAGGGCATCTTCTTCACCATCTTTCAAATCAGCACCCTCAATCTCATTAACCTGAAACTCGAGAAAGGCAATCTCGTTTGCCCTGCCTTCAGCCTCTTTTTTCATTGTCCTCAGTCTGTTTTCAAGCTCCCTTAGCTGTCTTACCTTATCGCTTAAGCTGGACCTCTTTTCATCGAGCCCTGCTATCCTGTCTATAAGATTTATATATCTATCCTTTTCCAGAAGGTCCCTGTATTCATTCTGTCCGTATATATGTAAAAAATTATTGCCCAGTTCCTCCATCCTGTTTAATGTAACAGGTTCAGCGTTCAGATATGCCCTTGACCTACCTGAGGCATGGATAATCCTCTTGAGTATATATTCTTCACCATTCTCCAAAAAATGGGCTACTATCTCCGCCTGCTTCGCAGAGGTCTTTAAGATATCAGGGGATATCTTCTGGTTTAAAAAGGTAGATAACGCATTGATTAGTATAGATTTCCCGGCACCGGTCTCACCGGTTATGACATTAAAACCTTCATCAAAATCTACCTCAATCTCATCTATGATGGCAAAACCCTTGACCCTTAAGTATGCCAGCATCCCTATCTCTCACCCCATTTAAGTTTTTCCCTGAGGATCTCAAAGTAACCCCTGAATGAAGATTTTATAAGTCTGACTGTGTGGGGGGATTTCTTTACAACCACCTCATCCCTGTATTCAAGGGGGAAACCTATCTGGCCGTCAATGGTCAGGACAACCCGCTCGTTCATTGATTTCAAAACTGCCATCATGGATACATCTTCAGGGATAATAATAGGCCTGTTTGTTAACATATGGGGACATATGGGTGTTACAATTATATTCTTAAGGGATGGATAGAGTATTGGCCCCCCTGCTGACAAAGAATAACCTGTGGAGCCTGTGGGTGTAGAGAATATAAGTCCATCTGCCTTGTATGTTGTGAGATAGACACTATTTACATAGACCTCTATATCTATTATCCTTGCAAGGGCATCCTTTGTTATAACAGCGTCATTGAGCACAGAAAATTCAAACACCTTACCACCTGCCCTTATAACGCTTACATCAAGCATTATTCTCGTGGATGTCTTGTACTGCCCCGAGACTACTTTTTCAAGCATAATAGGCATCTCTTCCACTGATATCTCTGTGAGGAAACCGAGGCCACCTAAATTTACACCCAGAATAGGTACATCCTGGCCTTTTAGATACCTTGCCACTGCCAGCATGGTGCCATCTCCACCCAGGACGATTATTAGGTCTGCCCCTTCTCCTACATGTTCAAGCTCTACCTTATTTTCAAAATTCAGAAACCTTGCGGACTCTTCATCGAGGTATATTTCCATATCTTTTCCGTACAGGTTTATGATATTCCCTGCTAATTTTATGGCATCGTCCTTTTTTCTCTTGCAGACTATATGTATCTTTTTCATCAGACATCACCTTTCATGTTATATTATACCTTGATTTTAAATATACAGAAACCTCTCTCAGTAATGCAAAGGATTTCTCAACAGTAAGTGTTTTATCAGGATTTATGAGGTTGCATGTAGCCGGTGCAAGGATGCTGTTCTCAACTATCTTTTCCAGTTCCACCCCATTATCTATGAGTTTCTTCCAATGGCCCACAAGTCTTTTCGCAATACTCTCCACATCTTCCCTTGAAAAATCTTCAAAGAAAGTTGGGACAATACCCCAGCTTATCATCCTCCCACGCCTAAGAAAATCCACAGCCTTTTTGTATGATACAAAGACATCTCCTTCTGCATATGTATTAAATGAAATTATATCAATATCCAGTGATAATAGAAAATCCCAATCAGGCCTACCGCAAAGATGGACACCCCTTGGTCCTCTTACGCCTTCAAAAAAAATATCCAGTTCCTTCTTTGCCTTTATGCTGTCGTAGCCACACATGGCATTGAAGATGAATTCAAGACCAGGGTCGTCTATCCACACAAAAGCATTTTTATTCTTTTTTGTTAGCTCTTCGTATTGTCTGTTCAGTTTAGTTTGTATAAAGGAAAAGGCAACGGAACGGATATCATCATTATAGACAATAGGCATATTGTTTTCATCTGTTATCTTTAATGTAAGGCTTACAGGGCTTATTATCTGTCCCCTTATAGCCTTAAAATCAGTTAAATCTGCAGATAAAAAATGTCTATAAACAAGGGAATATCTTTCAGAGAGACTGAATCTATCTGAATCACCCTCCTCCTCGAGATATTCCGGTATACCATCGAGAAACCTTCTGGTGTCAATATATATCTTGCCTTTCTCTTCATCGATTATTACACCGGGAAAGCCCTCCATTGCCTGGACATACATATCTTCATAGAAAGATAATCTAGGGAGTTGGGGCCAGAATGGTATATCTAATGCAAGGGCAAGCCCTAAAGCCCTGTCTATATCCTCATGGGGCATGATACCCATGGCAGTAGTGGACAGATTGCCCTTAAACCCTAACCTGCCTTGCATGGAATACAGCTTGTCCAATCTGGGCAGGGTTTTTCACAACAGTTACCCCTGCCTCTTCAAGGACTTTTATCTTTGTCTTTGCATCTCCTCTTCCGCCTGAAATAATAGCACCGGCGTGCCCCATACGCCTTCCCTCAGGGGCAGTAACACCTGCAATAAATGCCACCAGAGGTTTTTTCATGTGCCCGCTGTAGTATTGAACAGCCTCCTCCTCTGCTGTGCCGCCTATCTCACCTATTATCACTATCGCATCTGTATCTTCGTCCTCTTCAAACATCTTAAGGAGGTCTACATATCTCAATCCTACAATAGGGTCACCCCCAATACCGATGCAGGTAGATTGACCCATACCCATCTTTGTAAGCTGGTCAACCACCTCATAGGTGAGGGTACCACTCCTTGATATAATACCTACCGTCCCCTTCCTGTGGATGTAGCCTGCCATAACCCCGATCTTACATTTTCCCGGCGATATAATCCCTGGTGTATTAGGCCCTATAAGCCAGCAATCCTTTGATTTTATATAGTGATATACAGTAATCATATCAATTGTAGGTATGCCTTCGGTGAGACAGACAATGGTCTTTATCCCTGATTCGGCAGCCTCTATTATGGCATCTGCGGCAAAGGCAGGCGGGACAAAGATTGCAGTTGCGTCTATCTCTTTATCCTGGACAGCATCTTGCACAGTATTATATACAGGGATACCTTCAAGACTTTGACCACCTTTACCAGGGGTAACACCGGCAACTATCCTGGTACCGTACTCAATCATCTGACGTGTATGGAATGCCCCCTCATTGCCAGTTATACCCTGGATAAGTACTTTTGTGTTTTCGTCAATGATTATACTCATATATATTCCTGAAAAACAGACTAAAGGCTTTATGGTTAAAGGCTAAACACAAAACAATATTTTTCCGTATCACCCTCTAATCCTTAATGCCTCTGCCACCTTTTCCGCTGCCTCTCCCATGTCCCTGGCAACGGTAAATTTAAGATTAGACCCGGCAAGTATCCTCCTGCCTTCCTCCACATTTGTCCCCTCAAGCCTTATTATAATGGGCATATGTATATTCAGGTGTTGTGCAGCCTCCACAACACCAGTGGCAAGGGTATCACATCTCAGGATACCGCCAAAGATGTTTATCAATATTACCTTTACATCTCTATCTGAGACCAATATCTTCAGACCTTCCTCTATCATCTTCGATGTAGCCCCTCCCCCTACATCGAGGAAATTAGCTGGTTCAGCACCTACAAATTTTATGAGGTCCATGGTAGCCATGGCGAGCCCGGCGCCGTTTACCATACAGCCCACATTACCTTTAAGCTTTATGTAATTCAGATTGTATCTTGTTGCCTCTACCTCAAGGGGATTCTCTTGATTGTAATCACGGAGGGAGGCTATATCAGGGTGTCTGAAGAGCGCATTGTCATCAAAGTTTATCTTGGCATCAAGGGCAACAATCTCATCCTTTTCTGTTATGACAAGGGGGTTTATCTCTGCCAGGGAGCAGTCTTTTTCAATAAAAAGTTTGTATAAGGCATTGGCTATTGCACCTATTTTACGCACAATTTTTATATGCATCCCTGTTTTTAAGAGGGTCCTGATAACCTGAAAATCCCTTAAGCCAAGTAACGGGTCTATATTCTGGACAACAACCCTATCCGGCGAGGCCAAAGCAACCTTTTCTATCTCAACGCCGCCCTCAGCACTGGCAATCATGGATATACATGCATGAGACCTATCTATGGTAAATCCAAGATATAACTCTTTTTTAATATCGAGGGCCTCTTCAATCAATATACAATCAACGGGTTTACCATCACCCCCGGTCTGCTCTGTGTAGATAATTGAGCCAATGAGGCTTGAGGCATAGTCTTTAAGCTCTTCCCTTGAATTTATAACCCTTACACCACCAGCCTTTCCCCTGCCGCCTGAATGGACCTGGGCCTTGACAACAACAGGGATGCCGGTCATATCATCCCATATCTTTAAAGACTCGTGAACATCCCTTGCTACACTACCTTTTGGGATTGGGATTTTATATTCTTTCAGGAGATTTTTGGCCTGATACTCATGTATCTTCATCTTCCCGCTCACTTCTCACAAACGGTAAGATGTTTTTTTTCGCCTTTATTGCAGCAGCCATCCCTGCATTTAATGCATCCCTGTTTAGCTTCTCTGTCCCCTTGGGGACCCTGGCAAGGACAGCCTTTTCTATAGCCTTTGGAGATACTATATCCGTAAGTTTTGATATGGCACCGAGGGCAACTATATTTGCCACCATCTCTTTGCCCAATTTTTCCCTGGCAATCTTTGTAAAAGGTATCTGAAATGCCTTGGGTATAGGTAACTGTTTTACAAATGTGGAATCTACGATTAATATACCCTCAGGCTTAAGGTCCATATAATAGTCATCACAGGACTTCTGATTCATGGCAAGGAGCATATCGAGTCTCATAGCCTTTGGATAATCAATCTCTGTATCGCTTATTACTACCTCGGCCTTACTTGACCCCCCTCTTGCCTCTGGTCCATAACTCTGAGTCTGGGCAACAAACCTCCCTTCATAAATGCCTACTGCCTCGGCAAGGATGATGCCCATAAGGATTATGCCCTGTCCACCTGAACCACTCAGTCTTATATCATATCTGAAACCCATATATACCCTTTTATTAATCTATTTGCCATTAGCTAAAGCCATAGAGTCTATTCTATATTCCATGTCTTGTACTTGCATGTTTTCCTGCATTAAACTCAACCAGTCTTGAACATGGCATTTTTAAAAAAACCCTTTTATTCCCTTATGCCACAATAAAACATATATCCCTTATCTTAAGGCCTTCTGTCTCCTGAGCCTGATGACCCCGTCCTTATCTTCTCGTATTCATCGAGATATACAGGGAGTTCTTTATCAATGAGGATGCCAATACGAAACTTGTCCTTTAGCTCCTCTTCCTTCATCTGTGCTGCCTTTTCTACAGTAACAGCATGGTCCCTCTGCCACTCCATCATCTCCACTGCTGTCCCCATCTTGTTGAGCTTTCCGAACTGTGTATGACAATGGGAAATAACCTCTACTACAGCAAAGCCCTTCTTTAAGAATGCCTTTTCCATCAGGCTGTCAAGGAGCCTGGCATGATATACAGTCCCCCTGCCCACAAATGGTGCACCGGCTGTAACAGCAAGCTCAGAGATGTTGAATGCCTGTTCTATATGAAAAAAAGAAGATGTTGTTGTCTTCATGCCATATGGCGTTGTTGGGGAGTATTGGCCACCAGTCATACCATATATGCTGTTATTGAGTATGATTGCTGTAAGGTCTATATTTCGCCTTGCGGCATGGATAAAATGGTTGCCACCTATGGCAACTGCATCTCCATCGCCCATCACCACGATTACCTTAAGTTTTGGATTGGCGAGTTTTACACCTGTTGCAAAGGCAAGTGCCCTTCCATGGGTTGTATGGAGTGTATTGAAATCCACATAAACAGGTAGCCTCCCTGTGCATCCTATACCTGATACGAGGACGATCTCGTCCTTTGTAAATCCGCATTTGTCTATTGCCCTTATTAGGGCACCCAGCATTATACCTATACCGCAGCCAGGACACCACACATGGGGAAATTTCTTATCGTGCCTTAAGTATTTATGGATCAATTTGGTTACCTCTGCCATCAGCCCACCTCCTTGATCCTCGCCAGTATCTCTTCCGGCGTGATAATAGTCCCGTCTACCTTATTAATTGTAAATATCTTTGTTGGACCCTTGTTTACCCTTTTGACCTCTCTTGAGATCTGTCCCATGTTCATCTCAGGGACAATGACTATCTTGGATGTATTGAGAACCTTTTCAACAGCAGTCCTCATAAAGGGCCAGAGGGTGTTTAATTTCAACACCCCCACCTTAACCCCCCGTGCCCTTGCATCTATAGCAGCCCTTTTTGCAGAGCGTGCAACACAACCATATGCTATTATTGATATATCAGCATCGTCTGTCTCGAAAAATTCCCCGAACTGGATTTCCGAGAAATGCTGGCTGATCTTTCTGAACAACCTCCTTATAAAAGGGTCTATCTCGTCGGGCCTTGATGTAGGAAAGCCCCTTATATCATGGGTAAGGCCTGTTACATGGTAACGGTAGCCCTCACCGAAGTTTGCCATAGGAGGTATACCGCTGGGTGTATCCTCATAAGGGATATACCACTCAGGGGGCATGCTGGGCTTTACCCTGTTGAATATATCTATCTCTTCATCATCATAGAAGGTAATCTTCTCCCTCATATGTGCCACAACCTCATCAACGAGTATTATAACAGGGTTTCTGAATTTTTCTGATAGGTTAAAGGCCTTTATTGTGATGTCATAGCACTCCCTTACAGTAGAAGGGCACAATGCTATAATGGGATGGTCTCCGTGGGTTCCCCATCTTGCCTGCATTACATCACTCTGAGATGGTGAGGTGGGCAATCCTGTGCTCGGGCCACCTCTCATGGCGTTTACTATAACGCAGGGAACCTCGGCCATTATTGCAAACCCAAGATTTTCCTGCATAAGGGAAAAGCCAGGCCCGCTGGTAGCTGTCATGGATTTGGCACCGGCAAGGGATGCACCTATTACAGCAGCTATGCTCCCTATCTCATCCTCCATCTGGATAAATGTGCCGCCTATCTTTGGTAATCTTGTTGATAGTTGTTCAGATATCTCGGTGGCAGGCGTAATGGGATAGCCTGCAAAAAAACGACAACCTGCCCTAAGAGCCCCTTCTACTATAGCCTCATTACCCTGGAGGAGGAGTTCCCTGAAGTTTTTCTTTTTCTCCCTCTTCATCTGTATCTTTAAAACCCTTATCCTTTTTATGGACGGTTATAGCAAAGTCAGGACACCTCAATTCGCACCAGCCGCAGTTAATGCACTTTTCAGGATGCTTCACATAGGGATACCCTGCCTCATCCCTGGCAAGGACACCGGCAGGACAGAATGCAGCACATATACCACATGCCTTGCACCATGCCTTATATATATCTATTTTTGTGGTTTTTTTATCCTTTTTTGTATCCAACAGGGTGCCTCTTAATGAAAACTAAAATTTTTTATCGACTTTTGTCAAGGATTTTTAATCAACCCTATCCAGGGGAATTATACCTTTTTCTTTACCAGGGCTCTGTAAAAAAAACATACCCTTTATAATCAACTGTTTACAATAATACAGTCAAGGAATCGAAAAAGGGCTGTCTTTTTTTTATTGACATACAAAAGATTGATGTATATATTTGTATATACGAATATATGGATAAAACAACACAAATCTATAAGGCCCTTTCAGAGGAAATAAGGCTTAGGATTGTCATGCTGTTAACACATGGTGAATTATGCGTTTGTGACCTCATGGAGATATTCGGGGAGACACAGTCAAAGATTTCAAGACATCTTGCATATCTCAAACATTCTGGTTTTGTAAAAAGCAGGCGGGCAGGGACATGGATGCATTATTCATTAAAAGAGCCACTGGATAGTCTAATTGAAGCCCATATTGCTTTTATGAAGGAGCAGTTTTCAGAATTACCTATCATCCAGGAGGATGTAAGAAGGATGGAAGAGGTGAAAAGCTCAAAACTCTGTGAAAAATCCGATGCAAAATCATTGAGGACAACAAAAGGGTTTAATAAAACAAGGGAGGGTAAATAAATGTCAAAGGAACATCTCGGCAAACAGCTCTCTTTCCTTGACCGATATCTCACGCTCTGGATTTTTTTGGCCATGTTTGTAGGCGTTGGCTGGGGCTATGTATTTCCAGGTGTAGTTGATTTCTGGAATCAATTTCAGTCAGGAACTACAAATATACCCATTGCCATAGGGTTAATCCTTATGATGTATCCACCCCTTGCAAAAGTTAAATATGAAGAACTGGGTGAGGTATTCAAAAATTGGAGAGTGCTGCTACTCTCACTTATCCAGAACTGGATAGTAGGTCCTATATTCATGTTTATCCTTGCCATAATCTTTTTGAGGGGATACCCAGAATACATGATAGGCCTAATTATGATAGGGCTCGCCCGATGTATCGCCATGGTTATCGTATGGAATGACCTTGCAAAGGGCGACACGGAATACTGCGCAGGCCTTGTTGCCTTTAATTCTATATTCCAGGTGCTTTTCTTTTCAGTATACGCTTACATATTTATTACAGTCCTGCCGCCCATGATGGGACTCAAGGGCGTAGTTGTAAATATCACAATAGGCCAGATTGCAGAGAGTGTCTTTATATATCTTGGTATCCCGTTTATCGCCGGCGTCATCACCCGGTTTGTGCTCATTAAAGTCAAAGACAAGAAATGGTATCATGAGAAGTTCATTCCCAAGATAAGCCCCATTACATTGATTGCACTTCTTTTTACCATCCTCGTCATGTTCTCCCTTAAAGGTGAATATATCGTAAAGATCCCCCTCGATGTAGTCCGCATTGCTATTCCATTACTTATATACTTCGTTATTATGTTTGTTGTTTCTTTTTACATGAGCGCAAAGGTAAAAGCCCACTACGGACAGGCAGCAACCCTTTCTTTTACAGCAGCATCAAACAACTTTGAACTTGCCATAGCCGTGGCCGTTGCCGTATTCGGCATCAATTCAGGCCAGGCGTTTGCTGCGGTCATAGGTCCCCTCGTTGAGGTGCCTGTGCTCATTAATCTTGTTCATCTTTCCTTATGGATTAAGAAAAAATACTTCCCTTATGCAGTTGAGACGCCAACTGGTGTATGTTATGTTATGTGCGATACAGGCCAGAAAAGAAATAACAAATAAAAGGAGGTGAGATATATGTCCCTATTTAAAGTAGTGGGCTGAGTTACCTGAGTTGACCCCAACGCACCGACAGTTAGTCGGAAAACAGTAAGATTTGTAGATGGAACACAGATTGCCTTAAGCAATCTTCATGAGATTATGGCTGAACTCTATTCAGTTGGAAAAATGCCAACCAGGGAAACGATAGATGAAATCATTGCCGGTCTTGAGGCAATGGGCAACTATATATCAGACTCGGAGGTTGTCAGAAGAGAATACAGAAGTGTGCTTATGAAGGAATATAAGGAGTTTGTTGAGACAAGAGAAAAAGAAAAAGCCAAAGGAATCAACTTTTCTGAAGAAAAAAAATGTACACATTGAGTATCTAAACATTTCTCCAAGAGGTGGTTTTATGTTTAAAGTCACTGAAAAGGCAAAATCAATGGTAAGAGATATCATGGGGCCTCATCAAGGGCCTGTAACAATACGGATAGTGGAACAGGAGGCTTGAGGGAACATTGCCCTTGGTATGGCTCTGGATGAGCCAAAAGAAAAAGACAGAAAATTCACTGATGAAAATATTACATTTATCATTGACAAGGAACTTTTTGA
>JAKPCK010000027.1 GCA_029553295.1 Deltaproteobacteria bacterium
TTCGGCACAGCATGCCTTATTACAGCATTCTTTGCCTGGTTAGGTTTATCCTATCTTATCCAGCTTCTTGTTTTTGCAATAGTAACAGGGGCCATGACCCTTGGTATAAGACCCATTGTCCTGAAACATATCAACAAAAACAAGGAAAAGGCCAAAACAAATGTGGATGCCTTAATAGGCCAGACAGGTATGGTAACTGAGGCAATAGACAGTAGCAAGGGGATGGGGTATGTAAAGGTAGGTGGTGAGACCTGGCGGGCAGTTACTTCTGATGATACCTATGTTGGTGAAGGGGAGAGGGTGAGGATAAAAGACATAGAAGGTTGTAAGGTCATTGTTGAAATAATACCAAAGAAATAAAGGGGGGTTATATGAGTGTTTTAGGGATTATTGTATCTATCTTTGTCCTTTTTATTATCATATTTGCCATTAAGGGATTTAAAATTGTCCAGCAGTCTGAGACCATGGTTATTGAACGTCTCGGTCGTTATCACAGAACCCTGTCCTCTGGCATCAATATCATCTGGCCCATCTTTGATAAGCCACGCACCATTGAATGGAAATACACAAAGACAGACCCCAGTGGAAGGACAATAATAAGGAAAGAAACCATAAGCAGAATTGACCTCCGTGAGACTGTGTATGACTTTCCCAAACAGAATGTTATTACCAGAGACAATGTGGCAATAGAGATAAATGCCCTCCTCTACTTCCAGATTACTGATCCAAAAAGGGCGGTCTATGAGATAGCAAACCTTCCCGATGCCATAGAAAAGCTCACCCAGACTACTCTTAGGAATGTAATAGGTGAGCTTGATTTAGACCACACCCTTACCTCCCGTGACACGATTAATCAAAAGCTCCGTGCCATCCTCGATGAGGCAACAGACAAATGGGGTGTAAAGATAAACCGTGTTGAACTCCAGGATATAATACCCCCTGAGGATGTAAAGGTGGCAATGGAGAAACAGATGCGGGCAGAGCGTGACAGGCGGGCCATGATACTGGAGGCAGAGGGACACAAACAATCAAAGATACTGGAGGCTGAGGGTGTCCGTCAGGCAGAGATAAACAAGGCTGAGGGTATAAGACAGGCTATGGTTCTCAAGGCATCAGGGGAGGCAGAGGCAAGGATAAAGATAGCCGAGGCAGAGGCAGAGGCAGTAGCAAGGGTATCCAAGGTGATAAAGGAAAGTGGTGGTGACCCTACTGCCTATCTTATTGCCCTCAAATATATAGAAGCAATAAAAGAAATGGTCAGCGGCAAGGACAATAAGGTTATATATATACCCTATGAGGCCACGGCTATACTTGGTGCAGTGGGCAGCATAAGGGATATGTTCTCTTCTGTCCAGAAGACATAATTTTAAAGCCAGTTTGATAATATAAATTCAGGGCCTCTGCAGGATACTGCAGGGGCCTTTTTTAATATCTCTGTCAGCGGCTGGCATAAGCTATATTATAAAAACATCTAACAATCAAGAGGAGGTATAAAATCATGGCATACTATGCAAAATTAATTGGTGAAAAATGTTATCTCTCTCCCATAAATATGGAGGATGCAGAATTGTGGGCTATGTGGCACAATGATTTAGAGGTGGCCATATACAACGGCCATGAGGCATATA
>JAKPCK010000031.1 GCA_029553295.1 Deltaproteobacteria bacterium
CCTTATGCTTATGCTTTTTATTGCTGTCTTTATAGCCATATTTGCCGCAAGGGACGAGATAATAAACATCTTTTCCGGTTTGGAGATAGCAAGAAATAATCTTATTAAAACAGGCAACTATTTAAAGCTTGAATCAGGGGAGGAGGGTTATATAGTTGAGATTACAAAAACGAATGTACACATAAAGACACCGGATGGCAAAATCCTTCTTATACCCAATAGCAGGATGCTCCGTTCTGTGGTTACAATAATAAAAAAACAATTAAAACAGGCAACACAACCCTTCAGATTCTCTGCAAGGCTCCATCTAAAGGAGCTAACAGGGCTAAAGGCTACCAACATATACGAACTCGTGGATATATTAAAAAAAATCGATGATGCTGTTATCTACTATCACACCCATAATTTTATTGAAGAGTTCCAGTATCTCACACCTCAACCTGCCAATGATTTTGCCCTGTGGGTAAGTGATGCCTTGGGAGATGAGGTTTTAGGAGAGAAGCTATCCAATATAGATACCTTTGAATTCTCCACAATTGGTGCCCTCCGGGAAAGGATAATAGATGTGATTCAAGAAGAGATTGCAAAGAGAAAAGATATTAACAATGCCCCTTCTGGCAGGGAATTTCATTTTATAAGATCCATAAGTGCCGTAGTCCCCACATCCTATATTGCCCATGATTTGAGAGAATTTATAGAGATATTAAAGCTGGTAAGCCTTGATACACTATATTTCCATATCTTTGAATCCCGTTTGAGACTCCACAAAGGTGTTAATGACTTTTCCATATGGATCAATGACTGTCTCGGTGAAAAGGACCTTGCCGATGAGATTGCAGTCCTTGACCCATATACCTATACCCTTGAAGGTCTGCGTTCCATGATAATAGGTATCGTAGAAAAACATTTAGAAAGGGAATATGCCGTTGGATAAAGAAGCAATCTTCCGCACAAAGGCAAGGCTTCACGATTACATCCCCATTGTTGGCAGGGGAACCATCGAAGCACTATATGCCCTTGCAGAGAGGCTATCGGGAAAGACGGTGGTGAACGTAAACTCAACATTTTCAGGCGGTGGGGTTGCAGAGATTCTCATGAGGATGGTTCCACTTTTAAATCAACTTGGGGTTGATACGAGGTGGATGGTGATAAAGGGTAATGAAAGCTTCTTTACAGTAACAAAAAAATTCCATAATGCCCTTCACGGAAAGAGAGAGGATATAACCCCTGAAGATTATGCCCTTTTTCTCGAGGTGAGCAATAAAAATTTGGAAGAGATGCAGCTAACCGGTGATATACTCTTTATCCATGACCCACAACCTGTTGTGCTTATAAAAAAGAAGGGTGAAATCGGGGAAAAATGGGTATGGAGATGTCATATTGATGTATCCAATCCCGATCTCGATGTATGGAATTTCCTGTATCAATATGTTGTGGATTATGATGCCACTGTATTTTCTGCCCCGAACTTTGCAAGAAAACTCCCGAACAGACAGTTTCTCATCCATCCATCGATAGACCCTCTAAGCGACAAAAACAAAGACCTCCCAAAAGAGACGATAGAAAAGGTTTTGAATAAATACGGACTCAATATGGAAAAGCCCATTATCCTACAGGTATCCCGATTCGATTACCTGAAAGACCCCATAGGCGTCATTGATGCCTTTGAGATGGTAAGAAAGAATATTCCATGCCAGCTTGTCCTTGCCGGGGGCACAGCCACAGATGACCCGGAGTCGGATAAGGTCCTTGAAGAGGTAAAGGACAGGGCTTCGGGTAATACGGATATCCATGTGCTACTTATCCCGCCTGAAAGCGATATAGAGATAAATGCGCTTCAGAGGGCAGCAACCATAGTGATGCAGAAATCCTTAAAAGAGGGCTTTGGGCTTACAGTTACAGAGGCACTGTGGAAGGCAAAGCCTGTTGTTGCCTCGGCAGTTGGAGGCATTCAATTGCAGGTCAAAAACAAATTTACCGGTCTTCTCTGTCACAGTATTGACGGTGCGGCCTATGCCTTGAGGCTTCTTTTAAGTAACCCTGAATATGCCTCATGGCTTGGAAAAAATGGACAGGAACACGTAAGGCAGAACTTTCTTATCACCCGTCATCTCAAAGACTATCTCCTTCTATTTCTCTCCCTTTATCATTATGATGACGTGATATATCTCTGAGCTATCCGTTTACAATAAATCTATAATATCAGACAATCCATACAATTGAGTATAGAATCAAATACACATTTCGATACCAGTTGTGTTGGTATATAAACCAGATAGACAGATTCAAAAAGATCTGGTAATGTGGGGTAAGTGCAGGCTGTAAACAATATGCTACAGACTACTCATATACCAATAGCCAAGGCAATATGGTATCCCAAAAGCCCGAATAAAAAAGATACCCCGAGCATGGTTAAAAATGAAGTCAAAAACCATCTCCAGCTACCCATCTCCTGTTTCATCACTGCTATTGTAGGCATACAGGGGATAAAGAGCATAAGTATTATGAGAAATGACAGTGCAGAGGCATGATTTATAACAGAAGGCAGGATATTCATAAGACCGTGTTCGCCCACACCATAAAGGACGCTCAATGTTGCCACTGAGTTTTCTTTAGCGACAATACTGGATATGAGGGCCACCATCATCTTCCAGTCCAGGCCAAATGGCCTGCCAATGGGCTCTAAAATTCGGCCTATCCATGCAAGCATGCTGTTTTCAATAACTCCCCCCGGGATGTTTGACATAATCCACATGAATATAGAAAAAATGAGTATTACTGACCCTGCCTTTTTTATAAAGGCTGATATCCTTGACCATACTGCATAAAAAATGGTCTTTAGATCAGGTTTATGATAGAGGGGGAGTTCCATTATAAAGGGGACAGGTTCGTCTTTCAGGAAAACCCTGCTTGCTACTATGCCTATAATACCAAGGGCAATGATATTAATCGTGACAAGAGACCAGGAGATTATAAGGGCCTTCTCTCCGAAGATTGCTGCTGCCACGAATGTCATGGCTGCAAGCCTTGCTGTGCAGGGGACAAAAGGTGTAAGAAATATCGTCAACAGCCTTGCCTTATGTGATTCAACTATCCTTGCACCCATAATAGACGGGACATTACACCCAAAACCCAGACACATGGGCAGAAAGCTCTTTCCATGCAAACCGACAATGTGCATAAACCTATCCATAACAAATGCTGCCCTTGCCATATAACCTACATTCTCAAGAAATGCCATGGAGATAAAAAAGATAACCAGTATGGGTATGAAGGTAAGCACAGAGCCAGCCCCGCCTATTACACCCTTAACAATAATCCCTTTTAGCCACCAGGGCTCATTGGACAGGGACTCATCAACCCATCTGCCCAAGGAACTTACGAGAAACTCAAGGTATTTCTGTATTGGAAAACCAATCTTAAAGGTCAGGATGAAGACAACAGCCAGTATGCCAAGGAGTATAGGTATGCCTATTATGGGTCGGGTGAGGACATGGTCTATCCTATCGGTTGTTAATACCTCACCTCTTTTGAAGCGGGATATGGCTGCCCTTGTGACATCCTCTATCCAGTCGTATCTACCACCGACAACTGCCCGCAGCGCATCTTCATGTCTTATGAGCAGTGTCTGTATCTCATTCCACCTCTCAGGGGGAACAGTATCTTTAATGATCTCTGATACATCAGGGTCGCCTTCCATGAGCTTTGTGGCAACCCATGTCTCTGTAAAGGACATGGGTATATGACCCTTTATCAACTCAACAAGCCTTAAAAATATATCCTGATGGTCCTTTGATACCAGAGGGAGCCTTGGATTGTATTCAAGCCTGCCTTCTGTGAAATCTATTATAGATTTTACGAGTTCCTTTATACCCCTGTTTTTTGTGGCAATCATGGGCACTACTGGCAGACCAAGGGATTTTTTAAGGGCTTCGATGTCAATCTGTATACCGTTCTCTTCAGCCACATCGAGCATATTGATGGCAACGATGATAGGGGTTTCAAGAAGCAACAATTCAGAAAGAAGATACAGACTCCTCTCAAGAACAGTGGCATTGGCAATCAGGACAACTATATCTGGATGTTCCTGGATTATATAATCCCTTGCTACCTTCTCTTCCTCTGAGAATGCACCGAGGCTGTATGTGCCGGGCAGGTCAATAATTTTAAGCTCTATGCCATCATCTATATAAACACCCTCTTTTTTCTCAACGGTTTTTCCAGGCCAGTTGCCCACATGCTGGGATAGCCCGGTAAGGACATTGAAAACCGTTGACTTTCCCACATTTGGTTGACCTGCAAGGGCTACGAGTATTGTCTTTTTTACCTCTTCTTCTTCTTTTTCTCTAAGGACAGGTGTAATCCTGGCAACAGTTATCCTCTCTGCCTGTCTCCTGCCAAGGGCCACCCTTGTGTCAGATGTGAGGACTATTATCAGGTTGCCTGTATTCCTAAGTATCTTTATCTTGACACCCGGGACTATACCGATACTGGCAAGCCTGCTTATGAGTTTTCTGCCCCCGGAAAAAGAATATATTACCCCCTCTTCACCTTCATCAAGTAGGGAAAGGGGGACAAGGTCTTCATTCATCTGCCCATTAATCTCCATAAAATTTGAGACCTTCAGGTCTTTAAAATCTGTTTATACTATGCCATGTATGTTAAAGTCAAACAAAGATAAGTTTTAAGGCAGCCAATAGATTAAAAGTTATTGTGCGGTCTCTTGAAAAAATATAGGGTAAATGAACTACCTATCAGGATGCCCCGCAGACATTGTTTTAGAAATAACCTTCTGGAACTAAAAA
>JAKPCK010000040.1 GCA_029553295.1 Deltaproteobacteria bacterium
ATTGTGGCAAGGGAGGTAGATTACATTAAGATGCTGGGCGTAAAGGTGATAACTGACTTTGTAGTGGGTAAGACACGCTCCATAGACGAACTCCTTGAGGAATTCGATGCGGTTTTCATAGGTACAGGGGCAGGACTGCCCTGGTTCATGAATATCCCCGGGGAGAATCTAAACGGTGTATATTCTGCCAATGAATACCTGACCAGGATGAACCTCATGCAGGGTTACAGGTTCCCCATGTCATCAACGCCCGTGAGAAAGCACCTGAAGGTAGCTGTTGTCGGGGGCGGTAATGTGGCTATGGACTCTGCAAGGACTGCACTCCGTATGGGCGCTGAAGAGGTAAGGATTATATACCGGCGCTCCCATGCAGAACTCCCTGCAAGGCTCGAGGAGAGCGAAAATGCAGAGGAGGAGGGTGTGATATTCAATATGCTCACCCTGCCTGTCCGATACATAGGTGATGAAAGGGGTTGGCTGAAGGAGATAGAGTGTATAAAGATGGAGCTCGGTGAGCCTGATGCCTCAGGGAGGAGAAGGCCCATTGAGGTCCCTAACTCCAATTTTAGGATACAAATGGATGCTGTTGTATGTGCCATAGGCAACAGCCCGAATCCCCTTGTCCCATCCACAACACCGGGGCTTGAGACCACGAGACACGGGACATTGGTGGCGGACCCTGAGACAGGTAAGACAACCCGTGACCGTGTATGGGCAGGAGGTGATATTGTTACAGGTGCAGCCACAGTCATCCTTGCCATGGGCGCAGGGAGGAAAGCTGCCCGGTCAATACATGATTACCTGATGAATAAGGGATAGACTAAAGACTAAAGGCTTTTTTATTATAAAATCCAATACTTCTAAAACAGAATAGATCGAACGCCGATTATTGATTGACTATTTATAGTTTTTAAAGGGGTGTACCCAGAGTAAAAGACCTCGCCATCAACCACTATATCTATTTGTCACAGGCATATCAAAATCCAGGCCTAATGCCTTTGGTGTAACCTTTATGCCTGGCGGGGATTGTCTCCTCTTGTATTCACTTATCTTGACCATCCTTATAACCCTTTCCACCTCTTCTTTGTCCATGCCCTGCAAAATTATGTCATCCCATGACAAGCCATCCTCTAAATAGAGCCTGAGTATTTTATCCAATCTCTCATAGGGAGGCAGTGTATCAGTATCCTTCTGATTGGCCCTTAATTCTGCTGTTGGTTCTTTTTTCAAGATATTCTCAGGTATAACAGCCCCTAAGGAATTTCTATACTCGCATAGTCTGTAGACAAAGGTCTTAGGCACATCTTTTATAACAGCCAACCCCCCTGCCATATCCCCGTAAAGGGTTGCATAGCCAACACTCATCTCGGACTTGTTCCCTGTAGTAAGGACAAGCCACCTGAATTTATTGGAGAATGCCATGAGTATATTGCCCCTTATTCTTGCCTGTATATTCTCCTCTGTAATGTCCTCATTTAATCCTTTGAAAAAAGGCCTCAGGGTGTTCAGGTATACATTATATATATCTTCTATGGGGACCTCTATGAGTTTTATACCTAGATTCTCTGCAAGCCCAATGGCATCCTTTTTCGATTCCTCTGAGGTATATGGAGATGGCATAAATATCCCTGTAACATTATCACTGCCTAAGCTATCTGCTGCTATTGCGGCAACAAGGGCAGAGTCTATCCCGCCGCTTATACCAAGGACAGCCTTTTCAAATCCATTTTTTGAAACATAGTCGCCAAGGCCCAATACAAGGGCCTTATATACCTCCTCTACAGGGTTTGATATACATGGCCTCTCTATCTGCAAGAGGTTTAATCTCTTGTCCCTTTTTATACCATCTGAAATCTTTATAGCCTCCCCATATAAATCCATAGCCCCTTCAGCACAGATGTCATCTTTTGGTATGTCCACCACAAGGAGGTCTTCCTTAAAGGACATGGCACGGCATAGAATATTACCATTTTTGTCTACAAAGAAACTACGGCCATCAAAGACAAGACCATCCTGACCGCCCACAAGATTCACATACCCAGCATAGCAACCTTCTTTTCTCGAGAGCCTTATTATCACGTCCTCTCTCTGGTCTGCCTTTCCCATATGATAAGGGGACGAACATAGATATATCATGAATCCTGGCCTGCAAGGGAGATATGTATCCTGTATAGTATCATCCTGCCATAGATCATAAATGACCTGGAGGCTGAAGGGCATGTCTCTGTAATAAAAAACAGGATTATCTATATTTGATTCAACACAATCTTTTTTAAAAGGCAGTGGATATATGGGTTGTAACACCTTGCTGCGGCATATACCCTTAATCTCTCCACCATACATGACAGATGCAGCGCTGTATAAAATGCTGTCCTGTCTATCTGCAAATCCTACGATAGTCACAATGTCAGGGATGTCCTTGGAAAGCATCTTTAGAGCCATGATATTATCATCTATGAATTTTGGCCTATGAATCAGACCCCCTGGTGGACAGCCAGGAATTACAAGCTCAGGAAAGACAACTATATCTACATCCAAAGACCTTGCCATTTTTGTATATTCCAGTATCTTTCTACAGTTACCTTCTAAATCACCCACCGTGGTATTCAACTGCCCAATAGCTATCCTGTGAACATCTTCTAACACCATGTCTTTCTCCTTATAATGGTCAATTGTCAATATGTGATGAATTATATTGTATGGACATGTTAATGTCAAAAAAGACTCTTTTTAACCACTGTTCTCATGTTCATTTAAAAATTTTACATTATAATCTGGCTATTATATAATGGATAAAAGATGACAGAAAACGATAAATCCCATGATATTCTAAAAAGATTATCCTCAGGATATAATCTTCCATCCCTCTCGCCTATAACAGTAAGGCTTATTGAGCTTGCATCGGATGACAGGAGCTCTGTCATTGAGTTGACAGAATTGATAGAAAAGGACCCATCCCTTGCCATCAGGGTATTAAAACTGGCAAACAGTGCTTTTTTTAGACCTTCTTTCCCTGTAACAACTTTAAGACAGGCCATTATGAGGATTGGCTTCCATCAGTTGAGGGTCCTCGCCCTATCCCTTTCCATAAAAGACACCTTTCCTATGGGTAAGGTAGGGACAATGGATTATGGACAATTCTGGAAGGTATCCCTCTACAGGGGACTACTCGCCAGGTCTTTAGCCAGCGAATTAAAGACATCAGAACCAGATGAGGCCTTTTTTGCAGGACTTACCCTTGAGATAGGCTTTCTAATCTTCTATGACCTTTTTATAAAAGGTACGGGAAACATAATAGACCCTGGTATCTACCCCCTTGAGAATCTCCTTGAAGATGAGCAGAGACACTATGGTATAAATCACAGGGAAATAGGTGTCATTGCCCTGCGCTACTGGAAATTTCCTGAACATATCATCGAATGCCAATCATTTTATGGTAAAGAGGCCCAGTCTAATCAAACTCTTTTATTGCCAACCATATGTAGGATTGCAGGAAAACTCTCAGCGCTTATCTGCTATGCAAAGGCAGGTTTTCAAGAGGTCTGTGACCTTGTTGTTACTAAATATGGTCTAAAGAGCCATGCCCTCTATGAGGCCCTTGTCCGTTCACTGGAAGAGGTTGAAGACATTGCAGAAAGCCTGGATGTCCAAGTGGCAAGGGATAAGGATATGCTTGCCCTTATGGAAAAGGCAAACCATGCCCTTGGAGAGCTCTCACAACAG